>JBBECM010000078.1:0-19366 GCA_040881855.1 Chthoniobacterales bacterium
AACGGAAAATTTCAGCCGGCTCAACATTTTTTCTCGTCCCTCGCGCGGCCCTACCCGTCCCCGGGCTCCTGCCCTTTCCGGCGGCTCTGCTCGGACGCCTCGAAATCGCCCAGTTTCAACTGGATTTCCGACAGAGTAAGCCAGGCCTCGGCGTCGCTGGGGCTGGCCTGCAGGTGTTGCTCAAGGAGGGCGGCGGCCGCGGCCAGGTCGGCATCACGCAGGGCCACGGCGGCCTCCATCTTGAGCAGTCCCGGGGCGCGGGGGTTGCGGGCCCGGAGGATTTGCAGGGAACCACGGGCCGCGTCCAGATCGCCGCGGGTCATTTGCATGGCGGCATGGTTGAGCCGCGCCTCGGGATGCTGCGGTTGCAAGGCGAAACCGCGCTGGAAGGCCTCTTCGGCCCGCTCGCCCTCGCCGCGCAGACCGAGGAGGCGTCCGGCCGTGAAATGGGTCACGGGATCGGCGGGGTTCTGCAACTGCGCGCGGTCGTAGGCGACGATGAGGTCCGTGGTGTCCCAACCGAGGATGGCCTGACGCTGCAACTGGCGCGTTTGTTCGGCCAGTTCGTCGCGGCGTTGCCCGAGTCCGGGCGCGCCGGCGAAGACGTCGAGACGGAGGAGCTTCCAGGCGAGGCTCCACATGTCATGTTCGTCATAGCCGGTGAAATAGACATCGCGCCGCAGTTCCTGCTCCGCCGCGGGAAAAGCCTGCCACCACGCGGCGGCGGAGGCGGGGCTGTCCGCGCGCGGGGCCAAGCCCCACAGCGCGGCCATCCCGTCGACGGTCAGTTCGGCCACGGCCGCGCGGCCGGCGAAGGTGAGATGCACGTGCTCGAGGAAAAATTCGCGGTCGGTGGTGAACGAAGGATTCATCTCGTGCAACCAGCGGTCGGCATCGACCGCGGCGACGGTCGGCCCGGAGTCCGACGCGATCCGCCGCTGCAAATCGCGCAGGCGCCCGTCGGCGCGGAAACGCTGGGTATCAAGGTCGGCGGCGCGGCGGTAAAGCGGCCAGGCGCGGGTCAGGTCGCCCTCGGCCTGACGTCTTTGCCCGGCCTCATAGACAAGGGCGGCGCGGCGGAAGCCGGAGAAATCGCCGGCTTCCTGCGCGGCGAGGACGGCGTCCACTCCACCCGCCTCGGGCGGTTCGCTGCCGACCGGCGGCCAGTCGGTGAGGTTGATGGCGGGAATGACGAAGAGGACTTTGGCATCGTGGTCGAGCGCGCGGCGGACGATGTCGCGGAAGTTGGCCCCGCTGTTGGCCAGCATGGGGTCGAGGGCGGGATCGTCATGCGGAATCTGCACGCCGCGGAATTCATCCAGCCCGCGCCAGGCAGGCGGCGTTTGCCTGGCCCGGAAAAGGCCGAGGAAAGATTCGACCGCGCGGCCGGTGTGGGTGCGGCGCACGGCGAGGGAAAGACGGGCAAGCGCGGGCGAGCCGGCGGGCGGACCGAATTTCGCGGCCGGACCGAAGGGGCCGATCGCTTCGTTGTGTCCGGCGTAGAGGACGATCATGTCCGGCTCGAGCGCCATGGCCTCGCGGGCGAATTCGCGCAGGGCGTGGGAATTGACCGCGACCATCGAGAGGTTGATCACCTCGACTGGTTCGCCGGGAAAGCGGGCCTTCCAGCGCGCCTCGACGAGGCGACCGAGATGGTGGTCGGTCATGGGAAAGCCGGCGGCCGCCGATTCGCCGAGCAGGACAACGCGCCGGACGCCCTCGGGTTTGCGAGCCGGCACCCAGACGGGCGGCGGCGAAGGCACATCGGCCCGCTCGAGGAAGAGGCGGGCGTAGTCCGGATTGGTCGCGAAGAAAGTCTCCCTCTCGTGGCGGACCTTCTCGAGCAGGCGGGGCGGACGGAAGAGGCCGGTCACGCGGAAAAAGCCCTCCAACAGAAGAAAAAAGACCAACGGGGCGAGGATCGCGAGGGCGAACCGGGCAGCGGGATGGTCGGGGCGCATGAGGAGACCGGACAGTAGACCTGCACGAGCGCCAGGAGACAAGGCGGCGGGGAGCTGTCCGGAGTTTTCAGTTCACCGTTTTCAGTGTTCAGGGCCTGAACCCAGACCGAAAACTGCGCGCGGAGCGCGCTGCAAAATTAACTTGTCACCGTCCGCCCTGTCGGACATTCTGTGCGGCTAATTTTGCCATGAAGACTTTCTCCGCCAAAGCCGAAGACATCCAGCGCAACTGGTGGGTCGTTGATGCCGAAAACCAGATCCTCGGCCGCATCGCGACCAAGGTGGCCGACGTCCTGCGCGGGAAGAACAAAGCGGTCTTCACCCCGCATTGCGACACCGGCGATTTCGTCGTGGTGGTCAACGCCTCGAAGGTGCGGGTCAGTGGTAAAAAAACGAAGGACAAAGTTTACACCAGTTTCTCCGGCTACGTGGGCGGACACAAAAGCGAGACCTTCGAGAAGCGCCAGGCCCGCCGTCCGGAATTGCTGGTCGAACGCGCCGTGCGCGGCATGATCCCGCACAACCGTCTCGGTCGCGCCCAGTTCACCAAGCTCAAAGTCTACGCCGGCGCCGAACACCCGCACAGCGCGCAGCAGCCCAAAAAACTCGAAATCTCCTGACCATGTCCGAACTCCACACCGCCACCGGCCGCCGCCGCACCTCCGTCGCCCGCGTCCGCCTCAAAGCCGGCTCCGGCAAGATCGACGTCAACAGCCGGGAATTCAACGACTACTTCCCCACGATCAGCCTGCAGACCGCGGTGCTGCGGCCGCTTGAATTGAGCGGGCGCAAACAGTCCCTCGACATTTCGCTCAAGACATCGGGCGGCGGGGTCAACGGCCAAGCCGGTGCCTCCAGCCTCGCCATCGCGCGCGCGTTGCTCAAGCTCGACGCGGAGTTGCGTCCGGAGCTGAAGAAAAACGGATTGCTGACCCGCGATCCGCGGATGAAGGAGCGCAAGAAGCCCGGCCGCCCCGGCGCCCGCAAGCGCTTCCAGTTCTCCAAGCGTTAAGCCATGCGCGCCCCGCGCGTCGGTCTGCTCCTGGTTCTCTCCGCCTGCCTTGCGGCCGCGGAGGCTCCCGCGCCATTCACCGCCGGCGATTTTCAGTTCGCCGTGCCCTCCGGCTGGCGCGCGGAAAAACCGTCCTCGCCCATGCGCGCGGCCGAGCTTCACCTGCCCGGCCCCGAGGGCACCGGAGCGGCGGGCGAAGCCATCGTCACCGTCTTTCATTTCGGACCCAGCCAGGGCGGCACCGTGGAGCAGAATGTCGACCGCTGGTTCGGGCAGTTCGACGGCGACAGCGAGAGCAAAGGTGCGGCCACCGCGAAGGAAACCATCGGCACCGTGCCAGTCACCTTCGTCCGCGCACGCGGCACTTTCCAGAGCGGCATGCCCGGGCAACCGACCACGCCGCTGGAAGGGCAAGCCTTGCTCGGCGCCATTCTGGAAAGTCCGGGCGGCGATGTTTATCTCAAAATGACCGGTCCTGCGCCGACGGTGGAGAAAGCCGAGCCCGCTTTCGTGCAGATGATCCGCGCGGCCTGCGGCGTCCCTGAGCGCTAAAGCATCTCCGCAGCGAAGACCTGCGGATCGAAGCGGGCGAAATCCCTCTCGCCCTCGCCCGTGCCGGTGAAACGGACGGGCACGCCGAGTTCCTGCTGCAAAGCCACCGCCATGCCGCCGCGGCCGCTGCCGTCGAGCTTGGTCAGGATGGCGCCAGTCAGACCGCAGGCATCTTGGAATTGGCGGGCCTGCTCGAGGGCATTGGAGCCGGTCGTGGCATCGAGCACGATGAGCACCTCGTGCGGACTCTCCGGATCGCGGCGGCCGAGCACGCGTTTCACCTTGGACAATTCCTGCATGAGATTGTGCTTGGTATGGAGGCGACCGGCCGTGTCGCAGAGGAGGAATTCCACGCCGGCGCGCGCTGCCGCGTCATAAGCATCGTGGCAGACCGCGGCCGGATCGCCCTGGTAGGCGCCGCGGATGACCGGGACGCCGAGTTTTTCGCCCCAGAGCACGAGTTGCTCGATGGCCGCCGCGCGGAAGGTGTCGCCCGCGGCCATCATGACCGACCGCCCTTCGCGCTTGAGCAAAGCCGCGAGCTTGGCCAGCGAAGTCGTCTTGCCCGTGCCGTTCACCCCGACGATGAGCAGCACGCGCGGACGGCCCGGCAGGGGGAGCAAGGGCGGCAAGGGCGGGGGCAGAAGCTTGGTCAGTTCCCCACGCGCCTCGCGTTCGACCTGCGCGGCGGTGGCGGAGAAACCGGAGACAGACTGCAACCCGGCGAGCAAGGCCGTGGTGGTCTTTACCCCGAGGTCCGCTTGGAGGAACATGGCCTCGAGTTCGTCCCAATCGACCGGACGGCCGCGGAAGCGGTCGGCAATGCCGCGCAGAAAACCCGCAGCCATGATCAGGTGGCCGCGGTGTGCGGGTCGCGTCCGATCTCCTTGCGCACGCGGTCGAGCACGCCGTTGGCGAAACGCGCAGACTCCGCGGTGGCCAGGCTGCGCGCGATCTCGATGGCCTCGTTGATCGTCACCGCCGCCGGGATGTCCGGATGGACCAGCATCTCGGCCACCGCGAGACGCAGGATGGCACGGTCGACCGAGCCGAGCCGGCGCAGGTCCCAATTCTGCAGCGTCGCGGTGAGCAGGCGGTCGATCTCGGGAAGACGGCCGAGCGCCTGCTCGACCAGCGCCGCGGCAAAAGCCGACCCGCCGTCGACCGGCCACGCCGGTTCGCCGTCCGCCGGCCGCGTCACGAGCACGCCGCGCATCTCGCGGGCGTAAAGCTGCTGCACCGCCTCGATGCGGGCCTGACGTCGGTTTTCTTTGGGCACGACGGTGGTGATCAGCGGGAGGTTTTCTTCCTCCGCACTTCCTCGCGCACCCGCAGCATGGCGAAGGCCGCCCGCGCCGCCTCGATGCCGCGGTTGAGTTCCTTGTCGAGACAACGCTCGCGGGCCTCGTCCTCGTTGGCCACGAGGAGCACCTCGTGGATCACCGGGACCACGTGCCGGAGCGCCACCTGCTGCAACGCATCGGTCACACTCGCGCCGACGAACTCCGCGTGCTTGGTCTGCCCCTGCAGGATGACGCCGAGGGCGATGATGGCGTCATGCCGCCGCTGCGCCGCGAGCATTTCCGCGACCAGGGGGATTTCAAAAGACCCCGGCACGCCGAAAAGCTCGATGACGCTGGTCTCGTCGATGGCGTAAATTTCCTTGCACGTGTGGTTGATCAGAGCCTGCACGAAGTCGGGGTTGTATTCGCTGGCCACGATGGCGAAATGTGGCGTGGACGGCGCCAGCACTTTGGCCGGACGGGTCGGGAGTTTGGTCGACATGGTTTTGTTTTGGCAGAAAGGACGGATACCGCGCAATCAGAGAAGGTGCCCCATTTTCCGCTTCTTGGTCTGCAGGTAGCGCGCGTTCTCGGCGTGAGGCTTGATCTTGAGGGGTTCGCGGCCGGCGATTTCCAGACCGTGGCCCGACAGGCCGACCATCTTGCGCGGGTTGTTGGTCAGCAGGCGGAGGCGGCGCACGCCGAGGTCGGACAAAATCTGCGCGCCCAGCCCGTATTCACGCAGGTCCATGGGGAACCCGAGACGCGCGTTGGCCTGCACGGTGTCGAGGCCCTCGGACTCCTGCAATTTGTAGGCGTGGATTTTGGCCGGCAAGCCGATGCCGCGTCCCTCCTGGCGCATGTAAACCAGCACGCCGGACCCGTGGTCCGCGATCTGCTTGAGCGCCTGGTGCAGCTGCGAACCGCAGTCGCAGCGGCGCGAACCGAAGACATCGCCCGTCAGGCACTCGCTGTGCACCCGCACCAGAACAGGCTTGCGCGGATCGATCACCCCGCGGACCAGCGCCAGATGGTGCGCGCCATCGGTGAGCGAGCGGTAAAGATACAGATCGAAGTCGCCGTGCTCGGTCGGGAGCTTCACGCATTGCTCGCGCTCGACCAGTTTCTCGCGGCGGCGGCGGTGGGCGATGAGGTCGCGGATCGAACAAATTTTGAGACGGTGCTTGCGGCGGAATTTGAGCAGGTCCGGGAAACGCGCCATCGATCCGTCCTCGTTGAGGATCTCGCAGATGACGCCCGTGGCATCGAGCCCGGCCAGACGCGCGAGGTCGACCGCCGCCTCGGTGTGCCCGGCGCGCTGCAACACGCCGCCGTCGCGGGCCTGCAGCGGGAAGACGTGCCCGGGTTCGGTCAAGTCGGCCGGGCCGGATTTCGCCCCGGCGAGGGTCTTGATGGTGCGCGCCCGGTCGCGCGCGCTGATTCCCGTCGTCACCCCGTGCGCCGCGTCGACCGAAACGGTGAAGTCGGTGCGGTGCAGTTCGCGGTTGTGCGCGACCATGCGCTGCAGGCCGAGCTGCCGCGCACGTTCCGCGGTCAGAGGGACGCAGATCAACCCGCGACCGTGCTTGGCCATGAAGTTGACCGCCTCCGGCGTGACCTTGGCGGCGGCCATGACCAGATCCCCCTCGTTCTCGCGCTCGGCATCGTCGGTCACGATGACCATTTTGCCGGCGCGGATGTCTTTGAGGACGGACTCGATGGGATCGAAAGACGGTTTGCTCACGGCCCTCCAGTAAAGCAGCGCCCCGCCCGTTCGGCAATGGCCGCACCCGGGGAAGGCATTGATTTTCGGCGACCGCGGGATAAGGTCAGGCTCTCGCGCTTATGCCACGTCTCCTGCCCCTCCTCGCCGCCCTCCTCGCGGTCCTCGCCACCCCCGCCGCGCACGCCGCGGCATCGTGGATCGTCGTCGACAGCGAGACCGGACACATCCTCGACGAGGGCAACCGCAACGAAAAACGCCAGATCGCCAGCCTGACCAAAATCGCCAGCGCGATGGTCGTGCTCGATTGGGCCGAGGCGACCGGCACGTCCATGGCCACGCCGGTCGAGGTGCCCGCCGCCGTCACCGCGATCGGCGGGGTCAATCCTTGCGGGCTCCTGCCCGGCGACCGCGCTTCGCTGCGCGACCTCGTTTCCGCCGCCATGATGCAGTCCGACAACCACGCGGCCTACACCCTCGCTTACAATATCGGTTCGCGCCTGCCCAATCCGCAGGGACTGTCACCGGTCGACAATTTCACCGCGCACATGAACGCGCTGGCCCGCAAACTCGGCATGAAGCGCACGCTCTTTCTCAATCCGCACGGCCTGGACAACAGCAGCCCGGCCCCGCATTCCACCGCAGCCGACCTGGCGCGGCTCACGCGCTACGCCTACGCGAACGGCGGATTCAATTTCTACGCCTCGCAGCCGGAACGCGAGATCACCATCGCGGGGGCGGACGGCCTGCCGCGCACCTTCCTCTTGCGCAACACCAACGAATTGCTCGGTCAGGACGGCATCGAGGGCGTGAAAACCGGACGCACAGCGCGCGCCGGCGACTGTCTCATCCTCGCGGCCGACCGCGAACCGCTGCCGGTCACCAACGAACAAGGTCAAAAGGTGGCCATCACGCGCCGCATCATTGTCGTCCTGCTCGCTTCCCCGGACCGCTTCGGCGAAGGCCTCGCCATGATCCGCCGCGGGTGGGATTTGCATGAGCGTTGGATGTCGCAGGGACGTCCGGTGAGCAAACGCTCGACGCTCTGATCCGCATGCCCGCCTCGCGATTGGCCATCCTCACCGCGGGCGGCGACTGCGCGGGACTCAATGCCGTCATCCGCGGGATCGTCTGCGCCGCCGCACACCGCTCGATCGAAGTGGTCGGCTTCACCGAAGGCTACGAGGGCTTGCTCGATCCCGGCCGCACCAAGCTGCTCACCCCGGAAAACACGCGCGGCATCGCCGCGACGGGCGGAACCATCCTCGGTTCGACCAACAAGGGGCGCTTCCAGACCCGCCGCGGGGCGAACGGACAAATCGTCCTGCCCGAACCGCTGGTGCGGGCCGCGCGCACCGCCCTCGAACAAAACCGCGCCGGCTCCCTCGTTGTCCTCGGCGGCGACGGCTCGCTCCGCACCGCACTGCATCTCTCCCGGGCCGGACTGCGCGTCCTCGGCGTGCCCAAGACGATCGACAATGACATCGACTCGACCGACGTGACCTTCGGTTTCGACACTGCGGTGGCCCGGGTGGCCGCGGCGGTGGAGGACCTGCGCACCACGGCGGAAAGCCACCGGCGGATGATGGTTCTCGAAGTGATGGGACGCCACACCGGGTGGCTCGCGCTGCACGGCGCGGTGGCCGGCGGCGCGGAGATCGCGCTCATTCCGGAAATCCCCTTCGACGGCGACGCGTTGGTCCGCCTGGTCAAAGAAGCCGACCGCCGCGGGCAGCGTTCGTTCGTCGCCGTGGTGGCCGAAGGGGCGCGGGCCAAGACCGGACGGCAAATCCGCCGCCAGACCTCGACCGGCGACAGCCGGCTCGGCGGTATCGGCGCGCACGTCGAATCCCTCGTCGCCGCGCGCACCGGACGCGAAACCCGGTCGTGTCCGCTCGGACACCTCCAACGCGGCGGACCGCCCACCGCTTTCGACCGCGTGCTCGGGCAGCAATTCGGTGTCCGCGCGGTGGAACTCGCCGCCGACGGCATGTTCGGCCGCATGGTGAGCTACCGGTTCGGATCGGTCACGGACGTCGCCCTGGCCGATGCCGTCGGCCGCCGCCGCTCGGTCTCGCCCGACAGCCAGATCCTGCACCACGCGCGCGCCCTCGGACTTTTCCTCGGCGAGTAAAAGAAAGAAGCGGCCCGCCCGCCGCTTACGCTTTCTTCCGCGAGGCCGCCGCAGCCAAGGTCCGCTCGTAGGCATCGGCGATCCCCGGCAGATCGAATTTCCCCGCGATCTTCAGACTCGCCGCCTGCTTGCGCCGCAAACCGGCATGATCCTCCAGAGCCCGGCCCAAGGCGCGCACCCACGCCACCTCGTCGTTCACCGGGCAACTCCAACCGTTGACCCCGTCTTCCAGCACGTCACGCAGTCCGGGAATCGCGCTCCCGCAGATGGCCAGCCCGTGCGCCGCCGCTTCGATGGCCGCGACCGGCAGGCCTTCGGACAAGGAGGGCATGACGAGGACATCGGATTGAGCGAGGACCGCACGCACTTCCTTTTCCTCCGCCCAGCCGCGCATCTCGCACCGGTCTCCCACCCCGGCCCGGTCCAGTTCCTCCCGCACAGCCCCGCGCAGCGGACCATCACCGAGGAAAATCGCGCGCCAGGGACCACCGCGCAAGGCACCCAGCACGCGGGCGAGGAAGACGGGGTTTTTCTGCACGCTGAGGCGGCCGAGAAACAAAAGACGCAGCGTGCCGTCCGGCGCGGGCTCCGGGGGAGCGGCGGCAATCTCGGCGATCCCATTGGGAATGACCTCCGCATCGATCCCATAGGCCGCCTTGGCCAACGAGGCCACATGGGTACTCACCGCGGTGACCGCCGCCGCGTCGCGCCAGACCATGCCGGTCAACGGCTTGACCATGCGGAAAAGATGATCCGTCTGCTCCGGGGCCCCGCCCGGCACATCGCCGAGATGTGCGGTGAGGACGTAGGGAATTCCCGTGACCCGGTGGGCCCACCAGGCAACCGGTCCGGTCGGCACGGCGAAATGGACATGCATGACGTCGGGCCGCCACGAGCGCGCCGCATTCCAGACCGGCCAGACATTGGCTATGACATAGCCGGCCATCTCGGGCACCGAACAGGTGTCGGGCGAACGGCGGAATGAAGGGACGCGCCGGACGTCGACGCCGGAAATCATCTGCCGCCGCGGCAGATCGCCGGTCCGGGAGGTTTGCACCCGCACTTCGTGCCCGCGCCGGGCCAGTTCGACTGCGATCTGCGCGGCGACCCGTCCGCCGCCGCCGCCGACCGGCGGATACTCGTAATTGACCACGAGAATTTTCATCCGCGTGCTTTCCTCCATGCGCCGTAGACCCACGCGTTCCAGAGGAAAAGCCGGTGGTTGCGGCGGCCGGCGGCATGTTCGTCCTGCAAGCGGCGCGCGAGGGCGGGGCACGGCATGAGGTCCGGATCGATCCGCAGGGCGCCGTCGCGGAACCACGCGCCGACCGGCACGCCGAATCCTTTCTTTTTGCGGTCGATGATGCGGTCGGGCAACAACCCGCGGGCCGCTTCCTTGAGCAGGTATTTCGTCGTTCCACCGTGCAGGCGCCAGCGGGTCGGGATCCGCCGCGCGAAATCGGCCACATCGATGTCGAGGAAGGGCGCGCGCACCTCGAGGCCGTTCAGCATGCTGGCGCGGTCGACCTTGGAGAGCACGCTTTCCTGCAGGTAGAGGCGGACAAAAAACGCGGTGGCTTTTTCCACCGGATCGCGGCTTTGCACGCCGTCCCACGCCTCGATCGCTTCGGAAAAAACTTCCTCGGGATCCGCGCCGCGGAAACATTCGCGCCAGTCGGGCAAATCCATCCCCGCCATCCACGTCGGGATCCAGTGCGCGGGCGGTTGCGCCGCGCCGCGGACGAAACGCTTGGCCGCGAAATCGAGGCTCAGGTAACGGTGTGAAACGGGCAGACGGTCGGCCAGCGCCGTGATCGCCGGATGAAAAGCGCGCGGCACGAGACGGCGGTAAAGCGCGGCATAGCGCAGGGCGCGGAAAGGTTCGTAGCCCGCGAAGAGTTCGTCCCCGCCGTCACCCCCGAGCGCCACCACCACCTCGCGCCGGGTGAACTTGCTCAGCAAATAAGTCGGGAGGAGCGAACTGTCCCCGTTCGGCTCGTCGAGCCGGGCATAGATTTCCGGGAGCAAAGCACGCGCGCCGGCGAGGCCCAAGGTTTCCGTGCGGTGCCGCGTGCCGATCCATTGCGCGGCCTCGGCCGCATAGGGAAGTTCGTCGTAGGTCGGCTCGTCGAACCCGATGCTGAAAGTGCGCAGCGCGCCGTCCGGCAATTCTTTGGCGGCCAAGGCGGCGACCAGCGACGAATCGATCCCGCCGCTGAGGAACACCCCGACCGGAACGTCGGCCACCAGCCGGCGTTTGACCGCGGCGGCGAGCAGACTGCGCAGTTCCTCGCAACGCTCGGCCAATGAAGCACCCTCCTCCGGGGCGGGTTGGTAGTCCCAGTAGCGCCAGACGCGCAATTCTCCCGAGGCGAGGTCGAAGGACAGACAATGCGCCCCGGGCAATTTGCGCGCACCGTCGGTCATGGCCAGCGGCGCGGGCACGTAGCCGTAGGCGAAGTATTTGCGCACCGCCGCGGGGTTGATCCCGCGCGGCACATCGGGATGGGCCGAGAGGGCGTCGAGCTGGGAAGCGAAGACGAACAAGCCGGACGCCGGTGCATGGTGGTAATAGAACGGCTTCTTGCCGAAACGGTCGCGGCTGGCGAAGAGCCGCTTGCGCCGCCGGTCGTGGATGACGAACGCCCACATCCCGTTGAGCTGGTCGACCATGCTGTCGCCCCATTCGGCGTAGGCGGCGAGCAGCACCTCGGTGTCGGAATGATCGGTGCGGAAAACCTGTCCGCGCCGGGCCAACGTCCCGCGCAGTTCCGCGAAGTTGTAGATCTCGCCGTTGAAGACAATGCCCGCAGACCGGTCGGCGTTCCACATGGGCTGCGCGCCGCCCTCGAGGTCGAGGATGCTCAGACGGCGGTGCCCGAGATGCACGCCGTCCAACTCCGTGTAGCCCTCGTCATCCGGACCGCGGTCCGCCAGGCAACGCGTCATGCGCACGAGATCCTCCCGCGTGCCCGGTCCGGTGAATCCCGCGATGCCGCACATGGCCGGGACGCGGGTCAGCCGTCCGCGCGGTCGAAATTACGCGTCGAACGCACGAGGTAAATGGCTTTGTCCTGCGACTCGTGGAAAGTGCGCGTCACCATTTCGGCCAGCAAGCCCATGAGCACGCAAATGACGCCGGTCATGAAGGAAAACACGGCCATCATGGGAAGCGGGGTGTCGGTAAAGAAATAACCCTGCCAGCGCATGTAGAAGGTCCAGAGGATGAAAGCGAAGGAGGCGGAGAGGAAGATCAGGCCCCAGGAACCGAAAAGATACATCGGCTTGAGCATGAACTTGTCCATGAACTTGACCGTGACCAAGTCGAAGATGACTTTGATCACCCGCTCGAGCCCGTATTTGGAAGAGCCCGTGCGGCGCGCGTGGTGGCTGACCGGAATTTCCGTGATGCGCGCGCCGTGCCACTTCGCGTAGACGGGCAGGAAACGGTGCATCTCGCCGTAGAGCCGCACGCCCTTGATGACTTCCGCGCGGTAGGCCTTGAGCGAGCAGCCGAAATCGTGCAGGTCGACGCCGCTCATCGCGGAGATGAGACGGTTGGCCATGATACTCGGGATGTTGCGCTGCAGGGCGTTGTCCTGGCGGTCTTTGCGCCATCCACTGACCACGTCATAGCCCTCGTCGATTTTCTCGAGCATGCGCGGGATGTCGGCGGGGTCGTTCTGCGCGTCGCCGTCCATCGGGATGATGACCTCGCCCCGCGCGTGGTCGAAACCGGCCATCATGGCCGCGGTCTGGCCGAAGTTGCGGCGGAAGTGCACCACACGGACCTGCGGGTCGCGCGCGGCGATGGCGTCGAGTTTCCCGTCCGAACCGTCCGTGCTGCCGTCATTGACGAAAATAATTTCCCACGGACGTCCGATTTGCTCGAGGACCCGGCGGGTCGATTCGTAAAGGCCGTCGATGGCACCGTCCTCGTTAAAAACGGGAACGGCGACCGAAACCAATCCGGTGAGTTTGGGCGCGGGCGGCATGTCAGCGGGCAAAATATCGTTGGATCGCCTCGACCAGGCCGGGAACATCGTGGCGCGCCGCCTCGACAGCGGGACGGGCCCCGCATTCTTCCAGGGTCCGGGTCGTGACCGGACCGATACTGGCAAACTTCACGCCGCTTGGCAGCGGTAATTTGAGGGCGTGAAAATTGCGGACGGTGGAAGCGCTGGTGAAAACCACCAGGTCGGCGCCCTCGGAGACCAGCCGCTCGCGGGCCCGCGTACGGTCGTCCGTCTCGGGCACCGTGCGGTAGGCGATGGCTTGGTCGACGATGGCCCCCATCTTGGAAAGCGCGGAGGCCAGTTCGCTGCTCGTTTCGGCCGGCCGGACGACGAGCATCTTCACGTTTTCCACGCCGGTCTGCCGGCGGAAGGTTTCGGCCAGGGAAGCGGCATGGAAATTTTCCGCCGTGAGGTCGACGTGGTAATGGCGCTCCTTGAGGCGTTGTGCCGTGGCTGCGCCCACCGCGGCGAACCTCGTCCCCCCGATCTCGCGCGCGTCGTCGTAAAGCTTGTCGAAAATTTCGAAAAAAACATCGACCCCGTTGGCGCTGGTGAAGACCAGCCACTCGTAGGCATGCGCGTCCTGCACCAACTCGGCGAACTCGCGCAGGTCCGGCGGCGGTTCGCGTTTGATCAAAGGCATCTCAAAGACGTCCGCACCGAGGTCGCGCAGCGCGGCGGACAACTTCGAAGCCTGCGCCCTGCTGCGGGTCACCACAAGGCGCCGGCCGGCGAGCGGACGCGCCAGTCCGGCGAGCAGACCGGGGGCCAATCCGACCACCTCGCCGACCACGACCACGGCGGGTGCCGACAACCCGGACTTCCGCGCCGACGCGGCAATGCCCGCCAACGTGCCGGTCACGGTCTGTTGATCGCCGCACGTGGCCTGACGAATAACCGCCACCGGGGTTTGCCGCGCGGTGCCGCCGGCGATCATCGCCGCGGTAATCCCGTCGAGATACTCCATACCCATGAGCAGGACCTTGGTCCCGGCGGCGGCGCCGATCCGCCGGTAGTCCTCCGCCGCGGCATCCTCCGCCGGATCGCGGTGTCCGGTGAAAATGGTCAACACCGTGTTCATTGTCCGCATGGTGACCGGAATCCCCGCCGCGGCCGGCCCGGCGATGGCCGAACTGATCCCCGGCACCACCTCGAAAGGCAATCCGGCCCCCGCCAGCGCGAGCGCTTCCTCCGCCCCGCGCGCAAAGACGAAAGGATCCCCGCCTTTCAAACGCACGACACGGCGACCTTGCTTCGTTTTCCCCACGAGCAGGCGGTTGATCTCGTCCTGCGGCATGCTGTGGTCGCCGGATTTTTTGCCCGCGTAAATCAACTCGGCCGTTGCCGGCGCGAGGGCGAGCAACTCGGGATTGACCAAATTGTCATAAACCACGACCTCCGCGCGCCCGAGCACGTCGCGTCCGCGCAGGGTGAGGAGTCCGGGATCACCCGGACCCGCCCCGACCAGGTGACAAATGCCTTCTTTTTTATTGGCCATGCAACTTCCTCGCGAGCGCCGCACCCAGTTCCTCCGGATGGCCGGCACTCCCCTCGAGCGAAGCATGTTTGGGCGGCGCGCCGGCCGCGTCAAATAGAACCGCCTCGAGCCGCAGCGTCCCGTCCCGCACGGTGCCCCGCGCACCGAGCGGCAAATGGCATCCGCCGCCCAAGGCCCGCAACACGGCGCGCTCGGCCCGCACGGCCGCGGAGGTCGGCCCGTCGTCGAGGCCGGACAAGAGATCGGCCGCGCGCCGGTCGGCCGCGCGGATTTCCACCGCGATGGCTCCCTGGCCCGGAGCCGGCAGGAAAGTGGGAAGAGCCACGACCTGCAAAGTCCGGCCGGCGACCGCGATTTCTCCCCGGGTGGCAAATCCCAGCCGCTCCAGACCCGCCGCGGCGAGAATGACCGCGTCGAACTCGCCGGTGGCCGCTTTGGCCAAACGCGTCGGCACATTGCCGCGGATGGGCACGACCTGCACATCGTCGCGCAGCGCGAGCATCATGGCACGGCGGCGCGGACTCCCCGTGCCGAGCCGGGCGTCGGACGGCAAGCCGGCGACGCCGTCCGGGTGGCGGCTGACCAGCACATCGTCGGGATCGGCGCGCGGCAGCACCGCGCCGAAGGCGAGCCCCTGCGGCAGTTCGACCGGCAGATCCTTGAGGCTGTGCACCGCGGCGTCGGCGCGCCCGTCGAGCAAGGCGCGTTCCAGTTCCTTGGTGAACACGCCCGATCCGCCCAGCGCGGTCAAAGCTTCCTCGGGATGGCAGTCCCCCGTTGTGCGGAGGATCTCCTCGCGCACCGCGAGTCCGGGATGCCGCGCGAGCAAAGCCGCCCGCACCAAACCCGCCTGGCAGCGGGCCAGTTCGCTGCCCCGCGTGGCGAGGACGAATTCCCTCATGGCCATCAAGCCGCGGCCGGCCGTTCCGCCGGACGCCCCGCGGCGAAGTCGTCCGCCTCCGCGGCAACCAGAGCTTCGGCCCGCGCCACCTCGGCGGCGCGGAGCGACTCGCCCTCGCGCGCGATGGCTTCGAGCGCATCGACATCGTGGAGCACCACACCGGGCAGATGCCGGATGGCCGGGTCGAAATCGCGCGGCACGGCCAAATCGAGAAGAAACAAAGGCCGGCCCTCGCGCACCGCGAGGACCGGCGCCAGTTCCCCGGCGGAAAGGAGACGTTCCGGGGCGACGGCGCTGGCGATGACAATGTCCGCGGTGGACAAATGATCCCGCCAGTGGGCGAAGGCGACGGGTTGGCCGCCGAGGGCCGCGGCGAGGGCTTCGGCCCGCGAAGCCGTGCGGTTGGCCACGAGCAATTCCTTGAGTCCGCGCGCGCAGAGACTCCGCGCCACGCCCTCGCCCGCCTTGCCCGCCCCGAGGAGCAGCGCGCGGCAGGAGGACAAACCGCCCGGCACCGACGAGGCCAGACGCGCCGCGGCCGCGCCGACCGAGACCGCACCGCGGCCCAGCGCGGTTTCCGTGCGCACCAACTTGGCCACCCGAAAGGTCTGCTGGAAAAGATGGTTGAGATGGCCCGCGGTATGACCGGAACCGAAAGCCGTGGCATAGGCATCCTTGGCCTGACCGAGGATTTCCGTCTCGCCCAGCACCATGGAATCCAATCCCGCGGCCACGCGGAACAAATGCCGCACCGCCCCGTCATCCTCCAAGCGGTAAAAAGGCGCATCCGTCCCGGCGCGCTCACCGAGGTGCCCGGCCACGGCGGTCATGGCCGACCCCGCCGCGCACGCCACCCCGTAAACCTCCACCCGGTTGCAGGTGGAAAGCAGCACAACTTCGGTCAGGCCGGCCGACTGGCGCAAGGCGGAGAGCACCGCGGACGTCTCGGCTTGCGGCACCGCGAAGCATTCGCGCAGCGATACCGCCGCCGTGTGGTGGCTCAAGCCGAGACAGAACAATTGCATGGGCGAAGGGGGAGCCTACCGGCCGCCACCGCACCGCGCAAGGCGTCCGCATTTCCGCTGGCCCGCGCCGGTGGTGCGTGCGACAAGTCCCCATGCGCCCGCTCCTGCCCGTTGCGCTGGCCGCCCTCTTTCTGGCCGGCTGTGCCGCCGGCCGCCAACTACCGTCCTACGAGAAACCTCTGGCCCGCACGCCCGTCCAGCAGGTGCGCACCACGGCCTACACGCACACCGAGGCGGATCACCTCAAGCACGGACGCAAAACGGCCGCCGGCACAACGCTGCGGCGCGGCGGGGTCAACAGTGCCGCGGCCGACTGGTCGCGCTGGCCGCTCGGGACCAAATTCCATCTCGTCGAAACCGGCGAAGTTTACCAGGTCGACGACTACGGCTGGGCCCTGGCCGGAACCAACACCATCGACCTTTACCAGCCGACCCGCGGGCAGATGAACCGCTGGGGCGTGCGCCGGGTGACCATCGAGATCCTCGAATGGGGCGACCCGCAGAGCAGCTACGCCATGCTCAAACCGCGCGACAAACACCGCCACGTCAAACGCATGGTCCGCCAACTCGAGGACCGCTACGCACTGTAGATTTCTTGGGCAGGCATTGTCCGACTTGTCGCGGCGGGATCTGTCGATCGGAGACCTCCCCCGCCGGCCGCCGCACTTGCGCGGACGCTTCCCTCCATTCCTCCGTGCCCTCTGTCTCCTCTGCGGTTAACCTCCCACCCGATGAAAAGCCCCTGGTCCGATCCCGCCCGCATTCTCATCGCGCTCGTCCTCGGGGCCTTGGCCGGCGCGCTCATTCCGGCCACCGCAGGGGTCGGCACATTCACCGCCGGATCCGTCGTCACCTTCGCCGGCGATCTTTTTCTGCGGCTCCTGCAAATGATCGTCGTGCCGCTCGTCTTCACCTCGATCCTCACCAGCGTGGCGAGGTTGGGACGCGACCAGGCGTTCGCCCGGCTCGGATGGAAGACGGTGGCCTTTTTCACCACCACGACAGTTCTCGCCGCCGTGGTCGGGTTGGTCGTCTTCAATGTGGTGCAGCCCGGCAAGGTCGCGCCGGAGGTTTCCGCGGCCCTGCGCGCCTCGGTGCCGGAGAGTGTCGGCGAAGTCCGCGAAGGCCTGACCGGCAAATCGACCGGAGACCTGGCCGATGTCATACGGCGGGCCGTGCCGGTCAATCTTTTTGCCGCCATGTCGGACAACCGCGAAATGCTCGCCGTCATTTTCTTCGCCCTGCTCTTCGGGTTTTACAGCGGACGCCTCCCCGACGGCCGGCGGGAGGCCTTCCAGGGCTTCTGGGAGAATGCCAACGAGGTCATGCTGGCCATCACGCACGCCATCATGCGCGTCGCTCCCTTCGGTATTTTCGCGCTCATCGCGCGCACCGTGCAGGATAGCGGCGGCGCGGCCCTCGGTCCGCTCGCCCTTTTCTTTCTCTGCGTGGCCGGCGGGTTGCTCTTCCACCTGTTCGTCACGCTCGCCATCCTGATGCGCGTCTTCGGCGGATTCCGTCCGTGGGCCCACTACCGCGCCATGGCCCCGGCCCTGCTCACCGCTTTTTCCACCGCATCGTCCTCCGCCACATTGCCCGTCACCCTCGAATGCCTCGAGAAGAACGCCAAAGTTTCCCCGCGCATCGCCGGATTTGTCGCGCCCCTCGGGTCCACGGTCAACATGGACGGCACCGCGCTCTACGAGTGCGCCGTGGTCCTGTTCATCGCGCAGCTCTACGGGGTCAGCCTCGATTGGTCGCAGCAGATGCTGGTCGTCGTGCTGGCCCTGCTCACTTCGGTCGGGGTGGCCGGGATCCCCGCGGCCAGCCTGGTCGCCATCGTCATCATCCTGCAGGCCCTCGGACTGCCGCTCGAAGCCATCGCCATTGTCATGGCCACCGACCGCGTCCTCGACATGATGCGCACCGCGGTGAACGTCTTCGGCGACAGCTGCGGCGCCGCCGTCATCGCCCGCAGCGAAGGCGAACCGGTCTACAGCCTCACGCCGAAGGCGTGAGGAGTTTTCAGTATACAGTGCTCCGTATTTGAGTTCCGGTGGAAAAAGCCGCCTCCAGCTGGGGTCACACGGCTGAAGGCCATCTTCTTTCATCCGTGGCTAAAGACTCCTCTGTCATGATCGCGCTGGAACAACAACTCATCGACCGACTCGCCGCCCTTGGTGCGGCTCCATGGCGGCTCAAGCTGGCCCGCTGGATGGAATCCCCGCGCGTCGTCGGATTTATCATCGGCGTGATCCTGGTCAATGCGGTCATTCTCGGACTCGAGACAAACAAAGACCTCATGGCCCGCGCGGGTCCACTGCTCGTCGCGATCGACAAGGCCTGCCTTGCCGTCTTCATCGTCGAGATCATCGGCAAGCTCCTCGCCTTCCGCGGACTTTTCTGGCGGAGCGGATGGAACATCTTCGACTTTGTCGTCGTGGCCGTCGCCTTGGTGCCCGGGGCCGGACCCTGGGCCGTCATCCGCTCGCTCCGCGTCCTCCGGGTGCTGCGACTTGCTCACCATGGTGCCCAGCCTGCGCAAAGTGGTTGCTGCTTTCTTGCACGCCATTCCCGGGCTCGGCGGCGTGCTCGCCGTCATGGCCATTTTTTTCTACACCGCCGCCGTGCTGGCCACCAATTTGTTTGGCGGCACGTTCCCGCAATGGTTCGGCACCATCGGGAGCAGCCTCTTCTCGCTCTTCCAAATCATGACCCTCGAAAGTTGGTCCATGGGCATCGTGCGTCCGGTCATGGAGCAATTCCCCTACGCCTGGGCCTTTTTCGTCCCCTTCATCATCCTGGCCACCTTCACCATTTTGAACCTCTTCATCGGCATCATTGTTTCCACCATGCAGGAACTCAGCACCCTGCCCGAACCCGGAATACCAAAAAAAGACCTCGCCGAATCCCTCGCCCGCATCGAGTCCGAGATCAAAAGCCTGCGCCACCAGATCGAAAAGGAATGACCTCGCGCCCGTCGGCGCGAGGAGTGTTCAGTGATTCAGTTTTCCGTTTCCAGCCAAACGCTTGTAGCAACTGTCTTTTGTCAGCCGGTCTGGGACCGCCGGAAACTTTTCCAAAACAATTCAGGTCACAACCGAGTCTGCGAACCGAAGATAGGTCGCCGCGGCGACCAAATGGCCCATAGTCCCTGAACCCGCGCGTTGGCGGGTGTGTGCTGGGAGTAACTGTCGGGTGAAAAGGGGCAGTCGGTCCGCTGGGCCAGCGGACCCTACCCGGGGGATTGTTTTTTTATGG
>JBBECM010000079.1:0-19034 GCA_040881855.1 Chthoniobacterales bacterium
CCGGCGTGCCGGCTTCCCAGCTGGCCCTGACCGCGGCCAACTTCGGGCTCAGGGCCTTGATCTGCGAGTGACAGGCCATGCAGGTCTGGGTATCCGGGACATTCGAGTGGGCCGCCACCTCGACATGGGTATGACAGTAGCGACAGTCCATCCCGAGTTGCTCGGAGTGGATGGCATGGGAAAAAGGGGCCGGTTGCTCGGGCATATACCCCACATTGGTGTATTTGGGCGTGAAATAATACCAGATCCCGCCCGTCACCACCGCGCCGAGAACCATGAACACCACCAGCAACTTCAAAGGCAGCCAGTTCGTCCAGCTTGGGAAAAAATTTGCCATCCAATTAACAGAACGCGTGTCAGGCGCGGATCGGGTGAGCGTATTATTAACGCAGCTAATAGCAACACAGATTTGACTCTGATGAAAATTGTGATCCCCTCGCCTTCACCACCTCTAGTCTCGCCCATGCAACCTACCAGATCTCCGCGCGGCATCACCTCGGCCCTTATAATTGCGATTGTTCAGTTTCTTGTTTTTCCGGTCGCAGCCCGCACCCCTCCGCAGGAAATCCTGCCCACCCTGACCCTGCGCATCGGCCCGGTGACGGTCCAAGCCGAAGTGGCCGACGAGACGGACGAGCGGACCGCCGGATTGATGGGCCGGGAAGCCCTCGCGGACGGTCAGGGCATGCTCTTTGTCTTTCGCGAACCTCAGGCCATGAGTTTCTGGATGCGCGACACCCTTGTTCCGCTTTCCATCGCCTACCTCAATGCCGCCGGCGTCATCCGCGAGATCCACGAGTTGCAACCGCTCGACGAAACCCCGGCCCGCAGCGCCTTCCGCGACCTGCTCTACGCCCTCGAAGTCCCGCAAGGCTGGTTCCTGAAAAACAAAATCCTGCCCGGCGACCGCATCACCGGGCTGCCCTCGCCGGAGACCGCGCAGCCCGATTGAGCCACGGGCGGCTCCTTGCCACGCCCGGGCGGACGCCTAACATCCTCGGCCATCCCATGCCCTCGCATCCCGATCCCGAAACCACGGCCGATCTCTACGCGCAATTCGTCATGCCGACCTATGCGCGGTTTCCGCTCGCCCTGGTGCGCGGTGAAGGCGCGCGCATTTGGGACGAAGTCGACCGCGCCTATCTCGATTTCACCTCGGGTATCGCCGTCAATTCCCTCGGCCACGCCCATCCGGCCATCCGCGACGCTCTCGCCGCGCAAGCCGCAACGTTGATCCATACCTCCAATCTCTATTTCACGCGCCCCCAGGCCGAACTGGCCCGCCGCCTCACCGGCTTTGTCGGCACCCCGGGCAAAATCTTTTTTTGCAACAGCGGGGCCGAAGCCAACGAAGGACTCTACAAACTGGCACGCAAACACGGCGCACCGCGCGGACGCCATGAGATTGTCACGCTCGACAGTTCGTTCCACGGACGCACCCTCGGAGGACTTGCCGCCACGGGTCAGCTCAAAGTGAAGCTGGGATTCGGTCCGCCGGTCGAAGGATTCCTCAACGTCCCCGCGCGGATCGAATGTGTGGAGAACGCGGTGAGCGACAAAACCGCCGCCATCATGGTCGAACCGATCCAGGGCGAAGGCGGGGTTCGTCCGCTCGGCGCGGATTTCCTCCGCGCCCTGCGCACGCTGTGCGATGAGCACGGGTTGCTTTTGCTTTATGACGAAGTGCAGTGCGGACTCGGCCGCACCGGGCACTGGTGCGGTTGGCAGGCCACGGGAGCAGCCGAGGCGGTGCCGGATGCAATCAGCTGGGCCAAAGGCATCGGCGGCGGATTCCCGCTCGGGGCTTTCTGGGCGCGGGAACCTTTCGCCGATCTGCTCGGCCCCGGCACGCACGGCACGACCTACGGCGGATCTCCCCTCGCCTGCGCCGCGGCCAACGCGGTCTTCGACACGATCGAAAAAGAAAGCCTGCTGGCCAATGCCCGCGAACGCGGAGCGCAGCTGCGCGAAGCGGCGGAACAATTACCACGGGTCCGCGAAGTGCGCGGGGCCGGGCTGCTCCTCGGGGTCGAAGTGGAGGATTTCGCGCCGTTCGAAGGAGAAGAGGGAACGGCGGCTCTGCGTCTGACCAAGCGGTTGATGTCCGCGGGCCTGCTGGTGGTTCCCGCCGGGGAACAGACCATACGAATCCTCCCGCCGCTCAACGTCACGGCAGACGAGTGTGCGGAGGCCCTGGAAATCCTGCGCGGCGTGCTCACGCAGGCCGAAAGTAGAAGCGGCGTCCCCGCCGCTTGACCCCATCGACAAGCGGCGGGGACGCCGCTTCTACTTTATTTACCACGATACAGGGTTGCGGGTAAGGTTAACCTTCCGATGAAGCACCTCCTGAGCATCGAATCCCTCGACGCGACCACCATCCACGAGATCCTCGCGCGCGCGGCGGAACTGAAGCATCAACGCGGACCGCATCCCGAGGCGCCGCTGGCCGGGGAGTGCTGGGCGCTTATGTTCTCGAAATCCTCGACGCGCACGCGTTTGAGTTTCGAGGTGGGCATCCGCGAACTGGGCGGGCAGCCGGTTTTTCTCGCGGCCAATGACATCCAGCTCGGCCGCGGCGAACCCATCCGCGACACCGCGCGCGTCATGGGCCGCATGGCGCACGGCGCGGTCATCCGGACTTTCGCCCAAGCCGATGTCGAGGAATTCGCCGCGCTGAGCGGCATCCGCACGATCAATGCGCTGACCGACGAGGAGCACCCCTGCCAGATTTTGAGCGACCTTTTCACCATCGCGGAAAAGCGGGGCGCGCTCGACGGACTCACCGTCACTTTCATCGGTGACGGCGACTGCAATGTGGCGCGCTCGTGGATGTGGGCCGCGGCCAGGCTGGGCTTCGCTTTGCGTATCGCCGCCCCGGCCAAATTCCAGCCGCCGGCCGAACTCGTGCGGCGCGCGGGGGGCGATGTCACCGTGACCACCGACGTCCTCGCCGCGAGTGCCGGGGCCGATGTCCTCTACACCGACGTGTGGGTCAGCATGGGCAAAGAGGACGAGGCCGCTTTCCGCCTCGCCCAATTCGGCGGCTACCAGATCAACCGCGCGACGGTCGACGCGGCCGGGGGCGCGCCGCTCGTCATGCATTGCCTGCCCGCTTATCGCGGGAAGGAAATCACCGACGATATTTTCGAGGCGAACGCACCAACGATTTTCGACCAGGCCGAAAACCGCCTGCACACTCAGAAGGCAGTTCTCACGCTGCTGGAAAAATAACGGCGCGTCTGGGAAACTGCCCGTTTATTTGAGGAAACTCCGCAGCATCCAAAGCGCTTTTTCGTGCGTCGTGATGCGCTGGATCAGGAGATCTTCGCTTTCCGGATCCTTCGCGGCACCCGCAATGTCACGAGCCGCGGCGGCGTCGGCCACAACTTTTTCATGCCCGGCGATGAGTGCTTTGACGTAGCCTTCCTGCGTCAGCGGCGCGGAAAACTCTTTCAGCTTCGCTTTGTCGGCCAGCGCGCCGAGTCCGCCGATGGCATAAGCTCCGAGGGCCCGGATGCGTTCGGCGATTTCGTCGCTGGCGGTGAACATTTCCTCGTATTGCGTCTGGAACGCGGTGTGCAGGGCGAAAAAACCCTGACCCTCGACATTCCAATGGGCGAGGTGGGTCAGCGACATCAGCGCGTAGGTGTCGGCCAGAACTTGGTTGAGACTTTCGGTGAGTTTGGTCACTCCGTCCGGGGCGGTGTTCGTCTTCATCACCACCACCCTAAGCCACCACGGGCCGTCAGACCAGCACCCACACCATACCGGCCGCCCGCGCGGCTTCGGCACCGGTGGCCGTATCCTCGAAAACCAGGCAGTTCGCGGGCGCGACTTGCAAGCGCGCCGCGGCGGTGAGGAAAGGATCCGGGTGCGGCTTGCCACGGTCGTAGTCCTCGGCGGCGATGACTTCGCGGAACAATCCGCGGATATCCAGCGCGTGCAGAGTCCGCTCGACCAGATCGCGGTGTCCCCCGGAGGCCACGGCGAGGGGCACTTTCCCGTGGAATTCGCGGGCCAGGGCCACCACATCGTGTTTGGGCTCCACCCGCGGGATCGACTGCCGGTAGTAATCCTCCTTGCACCGCACAACCTCCTCGACGTCGAGCACAAGGCGGAACCTGTCGTTCAACCTCCGCACGATTTCCGCCGTCGGCACCCCGCCCCACTCGTAGAAAAGTTCTTCGGGATAGACACCCCCGAGGTCCGCCATGGACCGGCTCCACGCCTCGTAATGCAGGTGCATGTTGTCCGCCAGCGTGCCGTCGCAATCGAAGATGAAGGCGCGGAAATCACCGGCCGGGAGCGGCAGCGCCATGGTCAGGAAGAAGCGGGCGTTTTGAAATCGGGGTAACGGCGCTGCAGTTCCTCCCGTGCCCGGTCGGCGTCGGTCATGTTGTCGGCCTGACGGTAAGCCTGCTCGGCCAGCACGAGCGCCTCGGGGGTGAGATCTTTTTCGTCATAGAGCAAGGCCACGGCCATGAAAGCACGCGCCGCGTCGTCATAACGGTCCTGGGCAAACAAGGCACGTCCGTTGGCCAGGCGGGCCTCGGCATTGAGCCGTCCCTCCGGCTGGAGTTTGAGCGCCTCCTCGGCCTGCGCTTTGGCGCCCTCGAGGTCTTTCAGGCCGATGAGCGCCTCGGAGAGCAGGAGGTGCGCGCGGGCCTTGGTTTTCGGTTCGTGCATCCGCGCGAGGAATTTCTCCAGCGTGGTGCGCGCGCCGCCGTTTTGACCCGCGCCGATTTGGGCCTGCGCCAAAGCGAGGCGGAGATCGTCGCTCGCGTCGTCCGCCCCGGCCACCGCGGCGAGCATCTCCACCGCCTCGGCGTGCCGGCCATCCTCGAGGGCGGTGAGCCCGAGCCAGGAGCGGACTTCGGCCGGGGCTTTGTCCGCCCCGAGAGCCGTGGCCTCCCGCGCCGCAGCCTCGCGGTCCTCGGCATAGTAGTGCGACAACAAGAGCCGCAGCGTGGCCCGCTCGCCGTATTTGGCCGGGTCCAGCTCGCGCGCCTTTTCCAGTCCGGCCACCGCGTCGGCGTATTTCTTCTCCTCAAACGCCGTGTAGCCGGTCCAGAAATGGGCCTGCGCCGCCGACTTGGTCCCGGGAAATTCCGCGAGGACCCGCTGGAAAGCGGCGGTCATCTCGGCCGAGCGGCCGAGGCTGCCGAGGAGCAAGGCGGACTGGATCATGGCATCTTCGCGTTCGGGGGCGCCGGGGAATTTGTCGATGACCACCCCGAAGTCGGCCAGCGCCTCCTCGCGCTGCCCGTTCTCGAGTTGGGCCAGCGCGCGCTGGGCGTAGGCCGAGGCGATCTGCGGGTGGCGCGGATACTGCATGATGAAGCTCGTCAGGGCGGTCACCGCGAGGTCGTATTTCTGCTGCTGCAGGCGGCACCACGCGAGTTTGTAGAGGGCATCGGAGCGGTATTTCGCGGCCCCGCTGGCGGTCGCGGCTTCGGCATAAAGCGGTTCCGCGGCCGCGTAGTCCCGTTGCTCGAAGAGCAGCTCGGCCTTGAGTAGTTTGGCCCGCGACCGCTGGTCGGGATCGGCGGCGGCAACCAGAAAGCGGTCGATCTGCTCGGCGGCGCGTCCGTCACGCTGCGCGACGAGGCTGACCAGACGGTGGAAACCGGCTTCCCT
This sequence comes from Chthoniobacterales bacterium, assembly GCA_040881855.1. Lineage (GTDB taxonomy): Bacteria > Verrucomicrobiota > Verrucomicrobiia > Chthoniobacterales > JACTMZ01 > JACTMZ01. The sequence goes on from JBBECM010000079.1 coordinate 5,638, forward strand.
CGCCGCGGCCGAAGCGGGAAACCCGGTGACCAGCCGGTCGTAAAGATCGAGGGCCTCGGCCTGCGCGCCGAGTTGGCGCCGGGCATTGGCCGCGAGCAGCAGCACCTCGGGCTGCGCGCTGGCCGGCAAGCCGGGCAGCAACGCGGCGGCGCGATCGGCCACCATCTGGTATTTGCCTTCCTCGTAGTCGAGACGCAACAGGCCGGACTCGGCCGGCGCTTGCCAAGCGCCCGCCGCGCGGTCGGCCGCGGCCTGTTCGAGCAAAGGCCGCGCCGCGGGGTAATCGCGCAGGTCGATGGCGAGGAGTCCGCCCTTGACGGCCGAGGCCACGCGCACCGGTGCGTTGGTCGCCGAGGCGGCGAGCTGACGGTATTGCCGGAAGGCGCCCTCGCTCAGCCCGGAACGCGCGTCGGCCTCGGCGAGGTCGAACATGGCACGTTCCCGGTAGGGGTTGTCGCCTTGCTGCGCGGCGACATCGCGGTAGGCCGAGAGCGCTTCGACGCGCCGGTTGGCCGCATCGAGCGCGCGGCCCTCGAAAAATTTCGCGGCCAGCCGCAGCTTCGGATCGCGCACGTGGTGCGCGGCGAGGCGGAAGGAAGCGGCGGCCGCCTCGTTGTCGCGCGCGGCGAACTGCATTTCACCGAGCCGGTAGGCGGCCGGGCCGACAAAATCGCCGCTGTTGAATTCCTTGATCAGTTCCGCATAGGCCGTCATGGCCTCGGGCTCGCGCTGGAGCGAGCGCAGACTCTCACCCAGGCGGAAAAGCGCGGGCTGGCGGTCCGGTCCGCGCGGACGCAACTGCAGGAACTCGCGGTATTTGTCCGCGGCCAACTGGAACATCTTCTGCTGGTAGAGCGCGTTGGCCTGCTCGAGCGCGGCGAGCACGGGGTCGCCCATGGCGGCCGAGGGCAGGGCGCGGATTTCGCCCGGCGCGACGGCATCGGCGGTGACGGGGGTGGCGGGCACGACGGGTTGCGCGCGGGGCACGGCCGGTTCGGCGCGACGCACCTCGACCGGTTCCGCCTGCCCCATGACGGAGGACGCCGCGAGGAGCAGCGGGAGGAATTTTCTCATGACTCGGGCCGGCCGGTGGCGAAAGCCACATTCCAGATGTTGGCCGCGCGGCAGATGTCGAGCACGGTGACGATGTGGCGGTAGTCGGCGGCCTGGTCGCCGCGCAGGATGACGGCTTGGTCGGGATACAATTCGGAAATCTTGCGCAGCGTGGCGGTCAGTTCATGGCCGGACATTTCGCGCCGGTTCATGACGATGGCGCCGTCGGACTTCACGTTGATGATGACTTCGCCGACCGCACGACGCGATTCCTTCCCCTCCTTGGCCGTGGGCACCTTGACGTCGAGCTCGGTCTCGTAGCGCGCGAAGTTCCAGGTGACCAAAAAGAAAATGAGGAGCAGGAAGACGATGTCGACCATCGGGGCGATCTGGAACGCCGCGGGTTCCGGCACGGCCTGTTTGCGGAAGTTCACTTGGGTCGCAGTGTGCGGACAAAGCCCGCGGTGGGACAACAGTTTTGCGCGCTCACAGCGCCTCGACGATGGCCCCGCCCATCTCGGCGGTGCCGACCAACTGCGTGCCCTCGGTGTGGATATCCTTGGTGCGGAGTCCGTCCCGGATGACGCGCTGCACCGCCGCCTCGATGGCCGCGGCCGCGTCCTCGCGTCCGGCCGAGTAACGCAGCATCATGGCCGCGGAAAGGATCTGCGCGATCGGATTGGCGATGCCCATGCCGGCGATGTCCGGCGCGGTGCCGCCGCTTGGCTCATACATGCCGAAATAACGCCCGTTGCCCTTGGAAATCCCCAGGCTCGCGCTGGGCAGCATGCCGAGCGACCCGGCGATCATGGCCAACTCGTCGCTGAGGATGTCGCCGAAAAGATTTTCCGCGAGGATGACGTCGAAGCCCTTCGGGTTGCGGATGAGTTGCATGGCCGCGTTGTCCACGTAGAGGTGGCGCAGTTTGACGTCCGGATACTCGTTGGCCACGCGATCCACCGTCCGGCGCCAGAGGATGCCGTTCTGCAGGACGTTGGCTTTGTCGACCGAGGTGACATGGTGCCGGCGCTTCATCGCGGTCTGGAAAGCGACATGCGCGATGCGCTCGATCTCGCTCTCCCAGTAAATCATGGTATCCACCGCGAACCACTCGCCGCTCTCGTGCTTCATGTATTTGGGCTCGCCGAAGTAAAGGCCGCCGGTCAACTCGCGCACGAATATGACATCGAACCCGCCCGCCACGATCGACTCGCGGACCGGGGAAGCGTGCGTCAACTCCGGCAGGCAGACGGCCGGGCGGAGGTTGGCGTAGAGGGCGAAGGTCTTGCGCAAAGCGAGCAGCGCGGCCCGCTCGGGTTGCTGGTTGGGCGGGAGGGATTCCCATTTCGGGCCGCCGACCGACCCGAAGAGGATGGCATCCGACTCCTTGCAGGTCTGGAGGGTTTTGTCGGGCAGCGCCACGCCGTCCGCATCGATGGCCGCCCCGCCGACCCGTTCCTCCCGGACCTCGTAAGGGATGGCGAATTTGGCCGCCGCCGCCTCGAGCACCCGCAGGGCTTGGGCCATCACCTCCGGCCCGATCCCGTCGCCCGCCAACACCGCCACCTTGAACTTGTCTGCCATCTTCATAAATCAGCCCTCCAGACTATCGGAGGCCCTGCGAAGGAACAAGGATTGGCCGTCGTGTGGAGCTTGTCTTGGCGCACAAAATATTGTCCGCCAGTATCTTAGACAAATTGTGACAGACTCCCGGCCGCCGTCATCTCACCGCCGGGTCTTGCCACTTGCGCCACTCCTTCTGCGGCCGGTCGTAGAGCGTGAACACCGTGCCGGCCGGCGCCGGCGGCGCCGTGGCGCCCGGCGTGGCGAAAGCGATCGCTCCTCCACCGATGACCGGTAGCGGGATGGCCGTCTGGATGTCGATATGGAAGAAGCCGATCGAGCCGCGCAGGCCGCGTTCATCCCAAAAGACCGAGTTCTCCCGCACGAGGTGCGCATGCTCCGACTCGAGTCCGATGAGCAGTTCGACCGCCTGGCCGTCGTCAGCCAGCCTTTTCTCGAGGACAGAGCCGACCCGCAGGTCGCGGTAGTGCACCGGGGCGCCCTCGGAGGTGGAAGTGGCCCGCGAGACCAGCCGGAAATGCCGTCCCTTCCGGCTCAGCGCGAGCACGGGGGTCTCCTCGTCCTTGGGAACGCGTCCGGCAAACAACGTCTCGCGCCCGGAGCCCCGCCCGGATTTGCACTCGATGATCACCCCCGTCACGAGCGTCTCGAGCCCGCTCACGCCTTGGAGCGATATGTCGGGTTCGACGAGGATGAATTCCGACCCCGGCGCACGGAGGAAATCGAAGCCGGGATTGAGTTGCGCGGTGACCCGCACCTTGTCCCCGGTGGCTTGCAGCGCGGTCACCATGCCGACCGGAATGCCGAGCCGGGTGAGACGCGTTTGTCCCTCGCGCAAACCGCGCCCGTTCGGGAAGGTGATGGTGAAAGGCTCGCCGCACGCTGTGGCCAGCGCTTCCGAGGCGAGCAGTTGGGCCGTCGCCCCTTCGGCCAAGGGTCCGCCCTCGACCCCGAAATCATCGAAAGCCACCGCGCCCTGGATGAGTGTGTCGAGGCCGGAAACGTCGACCTTGATCCCGCCCGGGCCCATGGTGACCGAAGATGCCGGGACCGACCAGAAGCGCGAACTGGTCTTGAGCAGGCCGCTCTTCGTGCCGTCCACCGCGATTTCGATATACGGTTTGCCCTCCGGCGTGAGGGCCTGCTCGCGCACGCGCCCGACCTTGACCCCGCGGTAAGTGACCGGCGCGCCGCGGTCGAGCGGTTGGGTTTGCTCGGATTCGAGACGCAGGCGGAAGGAGGTCTCGTCGGCCGTCACCGCGGCGTCGTCGGTCTTGGGCACCACGCCGGCAAATTTCGTTTCGAGCGAGCCGCCGTGGCCGGGTTCGCATTCGATGACCACCCCGGTGATGAGCGTCTCCAGCCCGCTGATCCCCTGCAGCGAGATCTCCGGTTCGACCAGGACGAAACGCGAGCCGCCGGAGCGGAGGAAATCGAAGCCGGGATTGAACCGCGCGGTGACCTCGACCTGACCGCCGGCCACGGCCAGATTGGTGACCATGCCGACCGGGATGCCGAAGTATGTCATACGCGTCTGCCCCGCGCGCAGACCGCGTCCGTTGGGAAAAGAAATGGTGACCGGTTCGCCGCAGGCCAGGGCAAGGGCCTCGGAGGCGAGGAGCGGAACCGACGCGCCGTCGGCGAGCGGCTCGCCCTCCACCCCGAAATCATCGAAAGCCACCGCACCCTGGATGAGGGTGTCGAGGCCGGAGACGTCGACCTTGATCCCGCCCGGACCCATCGTGACGGACGAAGCGGGCACGGTCCAGAAGCGCGAACTGCCCTTGAGCAGGCCGTGTTTGCCCGGCTCGATCGAGAGGTCGATGTAGGGTTTGCCCTCGGGGGAAAGCGATTGCTCGCGCACGCGGCCGACTTTGACCCCGCGGTAGGTCACCGGCGCGCCGCGATCGAGGGGTTGGGTTTGCTCGGAGACCAGGCGGATGTGGAATGCGGTTTCCATCGCGGACAACACCGGGCCGTTGTCGAGTCCGGTGAATTCGTAGCGTGGTGGTCCGTTGCCCTGCCGCGCATGGATCGAGTTGCCGGAAATGAGCGCGGTGAGGCCGCTCGCCCCCTGGAGGGAAAACTCGGGGCGCTCGATCCAGAAATCGGTCGATTGCACGGCGAGGCCCGCGGCGAACTTTTCCAGACGCACGGTGACGACGGCTTGTTCGAGCTTCGTGTCGAGGTTGACCTTGGTCACCGTGCCGGCGACCACGCCGCGGAAAATAAGCGGCGTCTTCCCCTCCTCCACGCCGGGAGCATCGGTGAACTGGATCCGTATCTCCGGTCCGAGGGACTCGCGGTAGTCGAGATACATCCAGCCCGCGGCGCCGAAGGCGATGAGCGGGAAAAGCCAGGCCAGGGAAATCCGCCCCCGCTTGCGCACGACCCGGCCGTGGTCCTGCGGGGTCTCCTTCCCGTCGCTCATCCTTTCGCCTCCCGCCAGATCATGCGCACGTCATAGTTGGCCGCCGCGAAGAGCGTGCAGACGAGGACGGCAGCGAAGAAAAGGGCGCCGGGTTCGGTCTGCACGCTGGCCAGTGTGCCGAGTTGTCCGACCGCGACCAGCACGGAAAGCAGGAAAATGTCGACCATCGACCACGTGCCGGCCGTCTCGAGCACGCGGAAAAGTTTCGTCCGGCCGACCCGGAATTCCGCTTTGCCGTCCATCCAGAGCAACCAGACAAGACTGGCCAGTTTCAAAAAAGGCACGCACATGCTGGCGAGGAAGACGATGATCGCCGCGGGCCACAGTCCGACATGGTAAAGCTCGAGCACGCCGCCCCACACGGTCAGCGCGGCGACCTCGCCGGTGACGCTCATGGTCATGACCGGAAGCAGGTTGGCGAAGGGATACAGAATGATGCCGGTGGCCACAAGGGCGACGGCGCGCTGGCGTTTGACCCGCGGGTCGGTCTGCGCACGGAGCCGCGCATCGGATTGCTGTCCCGCGCTTTCGCGCAACTGCTCGAGGAGCAGGCAGCAGATCGAGAGGAGGACGATGAAAATGGCGCCGGTTTTCCAGGTCACCGTGCCGAGCAGATCGAGACGCACCACGGCGACGAGGCAGGCCACGGCGAAGACCGGCACGAGGTTCCACGGGGCGAGCCATTCGATGACGCGGTAAAGTTTGAAATCGAACGGCCAGACCTGCCCGAGACAGCGTGCGGTGAGGACATAGCTGCCGAGCAGGAGATAGAGGCCGGGGGCGAGGATCGCGCTGAAGAAAACGAGCACGGCCAGCGGGGCGTAGTTTTGTCCGATCAGCCCCAGCACGCCCGTGATGATGTGGTTCGATTGCTCCGCACCGGCCACGTCGAAGGTCATGACCGGAAAAACATTGGCCAGCACGAGAAGGACCAGACCGGTCAGGGCCAAAGCGAGGCCGTCCTGCCGGAGTGTTTCGATGCGCGCTGCATCGAGCAATTCGCCGCAGCGCGCGCAGAAAAGTTTCTCCCCCTTGGCCAGCGCGCGGTGCCGGTAAGTCGCCTCGCAGGCGTGGCAGGAATCCCAGTCGCCGGGCGCGGGGACGGAAGGAGGTGGCGCACTGGACAATGGCACAACTCGAGCGAAACAGAAAGACGTCACCATGGACAAGCCGCGACTCGGGGAAAGCGGCCGCGCTTCTACTTTGGCGCCGATGGACGCGCGTGTTAGACAGTTCCCATGCCCGCCGAATACCTTTGGTCTGCCCTCGCCGCCTTGTTGTTCGGCGGCTTGGCCGGGTTCCTCCTCGGGCACCTGCGGTCGGTCCGCGCCACGACCGAAGCCGCCGCGGCGCGCTCGCGCGCCGATGAATACGAGCGGCAAGTCCGTTACCTCGAAGAAGAACGGCGCAAACTTGTCGGAGAGCTGCAGGTCTTCACCGCCGACCTGGCCACCGAGAAGCAGAAGACATCCGGACTGCAAGAATCCCGCGCCTCGCTCAAAGCCGAGATCGAAAACCTCGCCTCGGACATCCTCGAGGACAAATCGAAGCGCTTCACCGAGCAGAACCGCCTGCAACTCGAGCAGTTGCTCGGTCCGCTTTCCGAGCGGCTCAAGGAATTCCGCACACAAGTGCACGAGGCTTACGGCAAGGAGAGCGAGGCGCGCTTTGCCCTGACCGAGGAAGTCCGGCGTCTGAGCGAATTGAACCAGACCGTTTCCCGCGAAGCCGGCAACCTCGCGCAAGCGCTCAAGGGCCAGTCAAAAACCCGGGGCAACTGGGGCGAGATGGTCCTCGAGACCGTGCTGGAAAAGGCGGGGCTGCTCCGCGGGCAGCATTTCCACACGCAGACGGCCGAAACCAACGCCGAGGGCCGGCGGCTTCTCCCCGATGTGATCCTCGATCTGCCCGGCGGACGCCAGGTGATCATCGACGCCAAAGTTTCGCTCAATGCCTACGAGCGCCAATGCAGCGCGACGACCGACGAGGAACGCGCGGCCGCGGCCAAGGAGCACGCCGAATCGGTGCGGCGCCACATCAAGCAACTGGCCGGCAAAGACTACGCCTCGCTGCCGGGAGTGAAGTCCCCGGACTTCGTTTTTCTTTTCGTCCCGGTCGAACCGGCCCTCCACGCCGCGCTGGAAACGGCCCCGGATCTGGTCGAGGCCGCGCTCGAGCGCAATGTCGTTCTGGTCACGGCACCCAATGTCATCGCCACCGCGCGGCTCGTCGCGCAACTCTGGCAGCAGGACAACCAGAACCGCTTCGCCCGCCAGATCGCCGAACAGGGCGGGAAGCTTTATGACAAATTTGTCGCCTTCTGCCACGACTTGGAAAACGTCGGGCTGCGCATCCGCCAGATGCAGGAAAGCTATGACGCGGCCATGGGCAAGTTGCGCGAAGGGCGGGGCAATCTCATCGGGCAGACGGAAAAACTGCGCACCCTCGGGGCCAAGACCACAGCGCAGCCGCTGGAGCTGCCCGATACGGACGAAGAATAGCAGCGGCGGGGCGCCGCTTTTTACTTCCGCACCCAGCGCGTGCCCCAAGCCACGCTCCACTGGTATTTGCGCGCGTGCTCGCGGATGAGGAAGGGCAGCTCTTTGCAGAGCTTCAATTCGAAATGCGGCTCGAGCAACCGCGTCAGTTCATCCGCACTTTCGCTCCCCGCCGTGCCGCCGATCCACTTGTCGCACGGGGTGAATTCCGCCAGCCAGGTGAAGGGTGTGGTCAGGAGGAGTTGTCCGCCGGGCTTGACCAAGTCCGGGACGCGCGCGAGGAAAACCTGAGGGTCCGGCAGACGGCAGAGCAGATTGGCGGCCAGCACGACATCGAAGGCGCCGAGGTCCGGACGCAAACTCATGGCATCGCCGACTTCGAACTTGACCCGCGAGACATCGATTCCGGACGGCACGCGGGCCGTGGCCCGGGCGGTGCGGTCGCCCTCGACGGCATACTCGTAACCGACCGATCCCTCCGTGCGGACCTTTGCCGCGGCCTCGACGAAAGCTTGCGAGTAGTCGATGCCGATCACCTCGCGGCAGTGGCCGGCCAGCTCGAAGCTCGAGCGGCCGACGGCGCAGCCGACATCGAGGGCGCGGGCACCGCGGCCGACAGACGACGAGTTGAGCAGGTCGCGGACGCAGCGGACGGCGAACCCGAGGGCCTCGCGCGGTCCGTGCTTCCAGGGCAGGATTTCGTCCGGCTCCCCGTAGTGGAAGAGGAGGTATTCGCGGACCAGACGGTCGCTCTCGTAGATGTTCTCGGCCAAGCGGACGCTGCGGCGGTTACGCGAGCAAGCTCTCCATGTAGGGCGAAGGATGGAAGTCCTTGAGGAGGATCTCCACTTTGTTGTCGCGGAAGATGCGGACCTCGGACGACTTCACCTCGGGCGTTTTCTCGCGCGAGAAAAGGATGTCGTCGTGGGTGGCGTTCATCTTGTTGGCGAAGCGGTCGGGCGTCAGGCTGCCCCCGAGATGGTCGCTGCGGCCGGTCGCGATGTGGAAGGTGCCGCGGATTTTCTCGTCCTGAATGTCCTTGCCCGAAACGGGAAGCACCTGGGTGCCGAAACCGAGTTCGCCGAGTTCGCCGGTGACCGGATCGCTTTCCAGTTTGCGGTTGTGCGCCTCGATCGTCGCGGCGTTTCCCTTGATCAGCGTGGCCTTTTTGATGCGTCCGCCGGTCACATGCATGAGCCCGAGCGTCCCGTCTTCGTATTTCAGGGGAAATTCACCTTCGGCCCCGACCGGAACGTAATAAATTTCGCCGGCCGGAAGATTGGCCACATCCGGTTCGCTGCCGCGGCACAGGCCGTGGCTTTTCTGCGCTTCCTGTCTCCCGAGATCGAGCTTGAGCGTGTGTTTGGCCCCGTTGTCGAGATGGAAGTCGAGTTCGACCGAATCGGCGCGGGTCATGCCTTGGCGGAGCTTCTCGGCTTCGACGCTGACTTCGTCATAGTCGACCGAGAGCCCCGAACCGAGGATGATGTCGTTGACCCCGTGGAGGGTGGCCCCGCGGAATCCGTGCTGCTTGGCCGAGGCGGTCAACGGCGCGGTGGCCGAGTAGGTCGAGACGCAGAGGATGAGATCGTAGTTCGGATAGATGTCTTGCTCGAAGCTGAGCTGGCGGCCGTCCGGGGCGAAGGCTTCGTCCGGCAGGTCGAGATTGCTCCCGCCGGTCATTTCGTAGGCGTAAATTTCGCCGCCTTGGAGGCCGAGTTCATCGAGGACGCCGCCTTTCAGGCCCTCGTAGAAGACATCGTGGGCCTTCTTTTGCACGGTGAGGCTGGCATCCTTGAGGAATCGGAAATCCTCGATGTCGCGCGGGTCTTTCAGGTCGATGAGGACGCAGACACGCTGTCCGGGTTGTGGTTCGAACGTCTTTTTGAGGAGACGGCTCAGGCTGAAGGGTGGGAAGGATCGGTTGCTCATAATTTAATGCGGGTGGAATTCTACCGCGCGATCCGTTACGAATGGAAGCCCATGTCGGAGGCGGAAAATATCAGCGAGGCGGCGGAGAAACCCCGCGCGGAATCGACCGTGGCCGTGGTCGTGCCGCTTTTTCCCAAGCTCCCGGGCCTGCGGGAAGCGCTGGCCTCGCTCGGCGCGCAGACCCATCCCCCCGATCTCGTCGTGCTGCTCGACGACGGGACCAGTCCGGATGCCGAGAGTTTGCACGATATCGTCCCCGCGTTGGCTGTCGAAGTCGTGCAGGTGGAGCGGGGACCGCTGGCCGCGGCGCTCGATGCGTTGGCGGAATATCTGGCCAATTACGATTTTGTCGGCCTGCTGCAGGCCGGCGATGCTTACGCTCCCGCGCGCATCAAGCGCTGCCTGGAAAAGCTGCTCAACCCCGGCGAGGGACGCCCTCCGGTCATGGCGGTGAGCGCCCTCACCCCGATCGACAGCCGGAGCCGTCCGCTCCCCGCGGACGAACCCCGCGCCGTCCACTACGAGCGGCTCTGGGCACCCGGACGCGCCGGGGCGGAATTGTCCGACTGGCTGGGCGCCGGGCATTTTCCCGGCCCGGTTTCGAATCTTTTCATGCGCCGCGAATTCCTCCGGGGCCTGCAACTCGACGCGCAGACCCCGAACTTCGCCATGGCCGCCGTCCTGCTCGCCGCCCTGCAGAGCCAGCTGGCGGTGATCGATGAACCGCTCCTCTCGCACTACCCGCCGGCGGTCGAGGCCGAGCCGTCGCCCCGCGCGTCGGCCGATCTTTTGCAGACCCAGATGGCGGTGCTGACCGCCCTGCGCGACAAGTTGCCCGTCTCTCCCGAGACGCGGCGCAATATCGCATCCTACCACCGCGCGGCCTGGAACAGCATGTCGGGCGTGCGGGAAGATCTTTTCCAGCAGGCCGTCCTGCGGCTCGCGTCGCTGGCCGCCGTGGGCGAGGTGCAGGACGCCACGGCGGAAGTGCTGCGCGCGCGCGAGGCCCGGACCGCGCCGGCCCACTGGGCCGCCCTCCTCGCGGGCAAGGACCCTCTCGACGTCAGCGGCTACGCCTCGGCCTTGCGCAAGACGCGGGAGAAACTCCGCGATGCCTTGGACGAGAACGAGCGGCTGGGCAGGATCGCCACCGCGGCCCAGGGATCGGGATGGGTGCGCCTCGGGGCCTGGTTGGGCGAGCGCAGCGCGCGGCGCATGATGGAGTTGGAGCAAGAGGAGGGGGAAGCGGAGAAAGCGGAAGAGACTCCCCCCGCCCCGCCGGCTGCGGCGGCGGAGAAGGGCTGAGGACTTTGCCGCGGCGGTCTGTCAGCGCGGAGTTTCCGTCCCGGCTTCTTTCGTCCCTCCCGGCTTGGAGCCGGACAATTTTTCCACCACGTAGAAGAGCATGGGAATGATGAAGATGGCGAAGAGGGTGGCCGCGCCCATCCCGCCGATCACCGCGGTGCCCATGGTCTGGCGCGAGATGGCGCCGGAACCGGTGGCCATGGCCAACGGGACGCAGCCGAGGATGAAGGCGAAGGCGGTCATGAGGATCGGACGCAACCGCACGCGGGCCCCGGCCAGCGCGGCATCGTAAAGGCTTTTGCCGCCTTCGTATTCGGCTTTGCAGAACTCGACGATGAGGATGGCGTTCTTGGCGGCCAGGCCGATGAGCATGATCAGCCCGATCTGCGCATACACGTTGTTCTCCATGCCGCGCGCCCACAGGGCGAAGAAGGCGCCGAAGACGGCGATGGGCGTGCCGAGCAGGACGCTGAACGGGAGGGACCAGCTTTCGTATTGCGCGGCGAGAATGAGGAAGACGAAGACGAGGGCGAGGACGAAGATGACAGTGGGCGAGACACCCTCGGCGGCCTGCTTTTCCTGGAAGGACATGCCGAGGTAATTGAAGCCCATTTCCTTCGGCATGGTCTGGGCGAAAACTTCTTCCATGGCGGCCATGGCCTGCGACGAACTGAAACCTTCCGCCGCGGTGGCGTTGATCTGCGAGGAGCGATACATGTTGAAACGCATGGTGAATTCCGGACCGGACCGCGGCTTGCTCTGCACGATGCCGGAAACCGGCACGCTCTCGCCGTTGCGGTTGCGCACGTAGAATTGCCCGACCTTGTCGATGACCGTGCGGTAATCCCCCTCGGCCTGCACGTAAACCTGCCATTGCAGGCCGAAGCGGTTGAAATAATTGACCATCGTGCCGCCGAGGAAGGCCCGCAGGGAATCGTAGGCGTCGTCGATGCTCACCCCCTCGACCAGCGCCTTGTCGCGGTCGACCGAGAGCTTGAGCTGCGGGACGGACGGCAGGAACGTCGTGTTGATGTTCTGCAACTCGGGGCGCTTGGATGCGGCGGCCATGAAGGTCTGGGTTTGCTCGGCGAGGAAATCCACCGTGCCGCCCGAGCGGTCCTGCAGGACGAAGTTGACCCCGCCCGAGGTGCCGACGCCGGGGATGGCCGGCGGGGAAAAGGCGAAGGCCATGGCAGAAGGAAGGACGGCAAGCTGCGCGTTCACCCGGCGCATGATGTTGTTGTATTGCGTCTGCGGCGTGGTCCGCTCGCCCCACGGCTTGAGGGTGACGAAAAAGAACGCGTTGTAGGTCGTGTTGACCTGGCTGAGCAGGTTGAAGCCGACGGCAGTGGTCACGTATTCCACGCCCGGGGTGTCCATGAGGATCTTCTCGACCTGCGCGGCCACCGCGCTGGTGCGTTCCATGGACGAAGCGTTGGGCAGCTGGATCGCCGCATAGAAATAACCCTGGTCTTCCTCGGGCAGGAAGGACGGCGCGAGGCGTCCGCCGAAGAAGACGGCAGCCAGGGTGAGGACCACGAGGAAGCCGCCGCTCAGGGCCAGTTTGCGGATCCCCGCCCCGCAGATGCGGACGTATTTGTTCGTCGCATGGCCGAACATGTTGTTGAACCACCGGTAGAATCCACCGAGCGGGCCGCGGGTCTCGCCTTTCGGACGCAGGATGAGCGCGGCGATGGCCGGACTGAGGCTCAGCGCGTTGAAGGCGGAAATGCAGACGGAGACCGCGATGGTCACGGCGAACTGCTGGTAAAGGCTGCCGGTGATCCCGGGGATGAAAATGGTCGGGATGAAGACCGAGGAAAGCACCAGCGCGATGGCGACGACCGGACCGGACACTTCCCGCATGGCCTTGAGCGTGGCATCGCGCGGGCTCAGGCCCTTTTCGATATGGTGCTCGACCGCTTCGACCACCACGATGGCGTCGTCGACCACGAGGCCGATGGCCAGCACCAGACCGAAGAGGGAAAGCGTGTTGATCGAAAATCCGAGCAGCGGGAAGACGGCGAAGGTGCCGATGAGCGAGACGGGGACGGCGAGAAGAGGGATGAGGGTGGCGCGCCAGCCTTGCAGGAAGACGAAGACGACGATGATGACGAGGAGCAGCGCCTCGAAGAGGGTTTTGACGATTTCCTCGATCCCGGCGGTCACCGCGAGCGTGGTGTTGAGCGACTCGGTGTAGGACATGCCGGGCGGGAAACGCTCGGCCAGGCTGGCCATGAGTTCCTGCGCTGTGCGCGCGGCGTCCAAGGCGTTGCTGCCGGGGGTCTGGTAGAGCGCGACGATGGCGGCGGGGTTCCCCTGGAAGCGGCCGTCGACATTGTAATTCTGCGCGCCGAGTTCGACCCGTGCCACGTCCTTGAGCCGGAGAAGGGAGCCGTCCGCATTGGCCCGCACCACGATCTCGCCGAATTCCTCGACCGTGGTGAGATACCCCTCGCCGATCACGGTGTAAGCGAATTCCTGGCCGGAAGGGACGGGCTTGGCCCCGATTTTGCCGATCGGATTGACCCGGTTCTGCTGTTTGACCGCGTTGATGATTTCCTGCGCGGTGACGTCGAGCTTGGCCAGTTGGT
>JBBECM010000080.1:0-2880 GCA_040881855.1 Chthoniobacterales bacterium
ACTCATCGCCACCATCGCGCAGAGCAAAAAAGTCGCCCGCTACGTCGACATGCCCTTGCAGCACATCCATCAAGAGATGCTGCAGCACATGAGCCGGGAAACCTCGCGGCAACACATCGAGGATCTCCTCACGAAAATGCGCGCCGGCATCCCCGGCCTCGCCATCCGCACCACCTTCATCACCGGCTTCCCCGGCGAGACGGACGAGCACTTCGAATCCCTCCTCGAGTTCATCGAACGCATCCGCTTCGAACGCCTCGGAGTTTTCAAATACTCGCAGGAAGAAGGTTCCCGCGCCGCGAAGATGGACGGACAGATCTCCGCCTCCGTGAAAAACAAACGCCACGCCCGCGCCATGAAGCTCCAGCAAAAGATCGCCCGCGAACTGGCCGAAGCGCAAAAAGGACAAACCCTCCGCGTCCTGGTCGAACAACCGCAAATCGCCCGCAGCGAGCACGACGCCCCCGAAGTCGACTGCCGCGTCCTCCTCGAATCCCCCGCCCCCGTCGGCCAATTCGCCGAAGTCCAGATCACCGGATCACAGGTCTACGACCTCGTCGCCACCCCACTGTAGCGGCGGTCTGCGACCGCCGGACCCTTCCCTACGCCGAATACGAAGCCTCGACCCGCGCCGCCACGTCGAGATAACCGTAATCCACCTCGTAAATCTGCTTCATGCAATCGAGCGATTTCTCCGCATCGCCCATCCGCTCATAGACCAAGCCCAGATTGTAAAGAATGTCCTTCTTCGTGCCGTCCATCCCGGGAATTTCGGAGGCCGCGTCGGTCAGGGTCTTGGCCGCCAGATCGAGCATGTTGCGCTCGGTATAGCATTTGCCCAGCATGTTGAGCGCCTTGGTCCGCGTGTTCGGGTTGGACCGCGCCTTCTGCAGTTCGGGGATCGCTTCTTTGTAGTATCCGGCGATGACCATCTGCTCGCCCAGTTCGAAACGGTATTGCAGGTCGGTCGGATTCCGCTCCACGCGTTTGCGCGCCTCACCCAGCATCTGCTCGGCCTTGCCGCGCCGCAGCTCGGTCAACTCGGCCCGCAGCGCCTCAGCGGCCTCGTCGTCCGGCGCCAGCGTGGTCAGCGTCTTCTCGTGCGCCGCGATGGCCACGGTGAGCTTGCGCACTTCCACATCGCTGATCTTGCGCAGCAAACCGGGATCCGTTTCGTTGGCCAGCGCGGAAAGATAGCGGTAATACTCCAGCGCGTTGTCGTAATCTTCCGCGGTGTAATAAAGATCGGCCAACTTCCGCGCCGCCTCCGGGTTCGGTTTGCCCGCCTCGTGCGCTTGGTAAACAATTTGCGCCAGTTCCTCAGCCGACTCGCCCGCGCTCACCACCTTGTCCTCCCCGCCCGCCTGCTGACGCTGTTTGACCAGATCCGCAAACGATGACGTGCCGAGCTTGCCGCGCTGCATCGAACGGCGTGCGGCCGCTTCCTTCGCCTTGTCACGTGCGTCGAGGTCCGACGGATTTTTGCGCAACATTTCGTCGAACACTTTGCTGGCCTCGTCGTAATCCTCGATGCGCATCAGATAGTCGCCCAGTTCGTGCTTCGCCTTGGTATTCTTCGGATCGAGGGCGATCGTCTCGAGGGCGAAACGGGCAATGAGTTCGTAGGTGCGCACTTTTTCGCGCGCCGCGTCGAGCGGACGCGCCGCCGCCTCCTTCGCTTCATCCGGCGCCGCGTCGAACTCCGCTTGCAGCGGCTTGACCTCCTCGCGTGCCTGCGCTGCCACCGCTTCCGCCGCCTCGTGCAAATCCTTGTTCGCTTGCACTCCGGTCGGATCACCCTCCAGCGCTTTCTCCGCCTCGGCCAGCGCCGTCTTGAAATCGCCCGACTCAATCAACTTCTTCACCTTGCCGCGACCAAGCGAGATACCGCTGCTGGATAGCCCGAGAAAACTCGACTTGCCGCGCGACCTCATGACCTGCGCCTCGCGCAAAAGTTTACGCCCGGTCAAAAACTCCGGCTCCTCGGCCACCAGCGGCCCGAGCAAAGAGACGACTAAACCATGGTTGCCCAATTCCAGAGCGCTCAAAGCCTTGAGGTAGGCGTTGCGTTTGTTGGCCGGGAGGTCTTTTTCGGTTTTCACGGGGAACACTTATCCATACCAGCCGACGCCCCGCCGTGCAATCCGCCTCAAGCCACCGGCGTATCCGGGTAGCTCCCCAGGATTCGCGTGAATGCGCAGACCCCGGCCAAGTCCCGCAGGGCCGCCGCCAACTCCGCCCCATCGGCATGCCCGGCCAGATCAACGAAAAAATAATATTCCCAAGCCTGCCGCTTGGACGGCCGGCTTTCGATGCGGGTCAGGCTGATCCCTGCTTTCTCAAACGGCGCCAGCGCCTTGGCCAGCGCTCCCGGTTGATCCTTCACCGCAAACATCACCGAAGTTTTATCCCGGCCCGACGGACGCGCCGGCTTTTTGCCGATGACAAAAAACCGCGTCACATTGCTCGCCGAGTCCTGGATCGCAGGCGCCATCACGGGCAGACCGAACTCCTCGGCGGCCAGCCCCCCGGCCAAAGCAGCCGCGCCTTCTTCCGCCGCGGCCAACTCCGCCGCGCGCGCCGTGCTCGAGACCTCCACACATTCGGCCGAGGGCAAATGCTCCGCCAACCAGCGGCGGCACTGACCGAACGGCTGCGGATGCGAATAAACTTTGCGCACCGCGCCAAGCGGACCGCGCCCGAGCAAATTAAGCTCCACCGGCAAGAAA
The DNA here is from genome assembly GCA_040881855.1 of Chthoniobacterales bacterium. Classification (GTDB taxonomy): domain Bacteria; phylum Verrucomicrobiota; class Verrucomicrobiia; order Chthoniobacterales; family JACTMZ01; genus JACTMZ01. The sequence goes on from JBBECM010000080.1 coordinate 2,730, forward strand.
ACTTGCGCGCAAATCTGCACCTCGCTGTCCATGAAACGGTCGAGCGTCGCGTTGACCGACCCCTCCTGCGAATTCTCGATCGGCACCACGCCGTAGTGTGCGCGCCCGCGCTCCACCGCCTCGAAGACTTCGCCAATCGTCCGCTCCGGCA
>JBBECM010000081.1:0-18359 GCA_040881855.1 Chthoniobacterales bacterium
GGCACGATCAATATCACCAATCCGTAAACTTCCGCGCGCCAAGGTTGTGGGTTAGAGTGCCTTGATGTCTGCCCGTCTCGCGTCTGCCGCACCGCCTTCCTCCAAGAAGCCTAACCACCCCGCCACACCCCCTGGAGCGTCTGCAGTCTGTCCGCCCGTGTGCGGATCCTCGGCGACGGCCGTTCTCCCCTCCGCTCCCGCGGCGCCATGGGCCTTGCGTCCGTGGACCGCAACAGGCCTCACCCTCTTTCTCCTCACCCTCTTCCTCCTAACCTCTCTCTCCCCCCTCCAAGCCCAACTCCACCAAGGCCAAAAATTGGTCGAGGCCTCCCTCCTCGCCGACACCACCGCCCTCGTCCCCGGCCAACCCTTCCGCCTCGGCCTGCTCCTCCGCATCGCTCCGGGGTGGCACACCTACTGGCAAAATCCCGGCGACTCCGGACTCGCCACCACCTTCGACCCGCAAGTTCCTGCCGGCTTCACCGCCTCGGACGTCACCTGGCCCCTGCCCAAACGCCTCGTCGAACCCGGCGACATCCAAGTCTACGCCTACAAAAACGAAGTCCTCCTCGTCCGCACCATCACGTCCCCGGCCGCGATCGAAGCGACCGAAGTCACCATCCCCGCCAAATCTTCCTGGCTGGTCTGCGAAGCCATCTGCATCCCGGGCAAAGCCGATGTGCAACTGACGCTGCCCGTCGCGACGTCCGCCGAACCCGCCAACGCCGACCTCTTCGCCCGCTTTGCCGCGTTGACCCCGTCGCCCGGCAAGCCGCCGTTCGAAATCGCCTGGACCCCCACCGCGACCGGCTGGAACCTCGGACTCCGCCACGCGACCGGCGCCACCCGCGCTGACTTCTTCCCGTTCGCCGACGACAAACACCCCGTCGGCCACACCGCGGCACGCGAACTCGTCGCCGGTGCCGCCGACCTCGCCGTCCCCGTGGCCGACTCCGCACCGGTGCGCGGCATCGTCGCGCTGGAGAACGGACAACGCCGCGGCTGGATCATCGAAAGCACCGCCGCCGCCCCTCCCGCCGCGTCCCGAGACAAAACACCCGCGGCCAAAAGCGGACTCTGGACCTACCTCCTTTTCGGTTTCATCGGCGGCTTCATTCTCAACCTCATGCCCTGCGTCCTCCCGGTCATCTCGCTGAAAATTTTCGGCTTCATGCGCCAAGCCGGCGACTCGCGGGCCAACATCTTCAAGCACGGCCTCGCCTTCACCGCCGGCATCTTCCTCTGGTTCCTCGGACTCGCCGCCGTGATCATCGCCCTCAAATCGGCCGGCAGCGAGGTCACCTGGGCTTTCCAGTTCCAGAATCCGTGGTTCAACTTTGTCATAGGTGCCGTTGTTTTCCTTTTCGCCCTCAATCTTTTCGGCGTCTTCGAGATCGTCCTGCCCGGACGCGCCTCGCAGGGCATCGCCGAAGCCGGCAGCCACGGCGGATTGGGCGGGTCCTTCGCCCAAGGCATCCTGGCCACCCTTCTCGCCACCCCCTGCACCGCGCCCTTCCTCGGCACCGCGCTCGGCTTTGCCTTCAGCCAGACCTCCGCCGTGATCGCCGCCATGTTCGCCTCCATTGCCGCCGGCATGGCCTTTCCTTACCTGCTTCTCTCCGCGCAACCCGGCTGGATGAAATTCCTCCCCAAGCCCGGCGCTTGGATGGAACGCCTCAAGCAATTCATGGGCTTCCCCCTCGCCGCCACCTTGCTCTGGTTGCTTTATGTCATCGGACAACAACGCGGCACCGAAGCCGTCATCTGGGCCTCCGCCACCTACCTCTGCCTCGCCCTCGCCGCCTGGCTCTACGGCGCCTTCCTCGGACCTCTCTCCTCCGGTCGCGCCAAAACCCTCGCCACCCTCGGCATCGCCCTCTCGCTTCTTCTCGGACTCGGCTACTTCACCGGCAACCTCTTCGCCCGGGCCGCGGCCACCACCCCGGAAAAATCCGCCTCGGTCCCCGCCGACGGCATGCCCTGGGTCCCTTATTCCGAGGCCGAATTGCAGCGCCTCCTCGCCGGGGGCAAACCGGTCTTCCTCGACTTCACGGCCGACTGGTGCATCACGTGCAAGTTCAACCTGCGCACCGCGATAGACACCAAAGCCGTCCGCGCCGCCTTCGAAAAACTCGGCATCGTCCCCATGCTGGCCGATTGGACCAACAGCAATCCCGAGATCACCAAAAAGCTGGCCCAATTTGACAGGGTCGGTGTCCCGTTTTACTTGTTCTATCCCGCCGGACGGGCCGATAATCCGGTCATCCTGCCGGAACTGCTCACCGAGCAAATCCTTCTCCGCGCCATCGGCGCACAACCCTGAACAACACAACCATGAACACCATCCTCAAATCCACCGTCGCCTTTCTCGTCGCGGCCGGCACCGCCGTCGCCGCCCCGCAGATCGGACAACCCGCACCCGAGTTCACCCTCACCGACTCCAACGGCCAAAGCCACAACCTCTCCGACTTCAAAGGCAAATTCGTCGTCCTCGAGTGGCTCAACCATGGTTGCCCGTTCGTGCAGAAGCATTATGACGGCGGCAACATGCAGGGCCTGCAGAAAGAATACACCGGCAAAGACGTCGTCTGGCTCTCCATCGTCTCCTCCGCCCCGGGCAAACAAGGACACATGAGTGCCGAGGAAACCAACAAAGCGAAGGAAGAAAAAGGTGCCGCCGCCACCGCCGTGCTCATCGATGAAGACGGGACCGTAGGCAAACTCTACGATGCCAAAGTCACGCCCGAGCTTTATGTCATCAACTCCGAAGGCACGCTGGTCTACATGGGCGCGATCGACGACAAAAAATCGGTCGATGCCGCCGAAGTCGCCGGGGCCAAGAATTACGTCAAGCAAGCCCTCGACGAAGCCCTCGCCGGCAAGCCCGTAAGCGAACCCACCACCTCCGCTTACGGCTGCTCGGTCAAATACAATTGATCCGGGCCCAACCTGGCGCGGAAAGCACGGACTCGTGCTGTCCGCCCCGCCCCTCCATCCACGGAAAACTCCGCACAAACCGGCACATTCCACGGCGATGACCGATTCTATGAAAACCCTGCTCTCCCTCTTCCTCCTTATCCCCTTCACCACCTTCGCCTCGCTTGAGGAGCTCGTCGGTCCCGACCTGATCAACGCAGCGGGGGAAAAAGTCCCCACCTCATCGCTCGCCGGCAAGGTCGTCGGATTGTATTTCTCCGCCGAGTGGTGCCCGCCCTGCAAGGCGTTCACCCCCGAGTTGGTCAAACTGCGCGACAGCGAGGCCGGCAAATTCGAAGTGATCTTCGTGAGCAGCGACCGGAGTGCGGAAGCGCAGCAGAAATACATGACGAACTACAAAATGAATTGGCTGGCCGTGCCCCATGACTCGCCCCTGCGCGAGCAACTCCAGCAGAAATTCGGCATCCAAGGCATCCCCTCGCTGGTCATCATCGACGACCAGGGCAATCTCATCACCGACCGGGGACGCTCCGAAATGGGCCGCGGCGATGCCGCCGGAGTCCTGGATACTTGGATCAGCGCCGCCGGCAAGCAGGCCAACGACTGAGCCCTCTCAGTCCCTGCGCCCCGCCAAAACCGCAAGCGACGCGAGCGAGGCAACAAGCATCAGGGTGATCAAGGACGCCGCAAACAACTTCGGTTCGCCCCCGGCATAAGCCATCCAACCGGCCACCGCGCGCCAAGCGAAGGCCGCCACCAGCACGATTGTGCTGACCCACGCCGCCACCTTCGCCCAGGCGAAGCCCCGCAGCATAAGAGCACCCCACGCGACCGACAGGCCCCCGAACGTTCCCCCGGAAAGAAGAGCCGTCTTCGCTCCCGCCGGATTGGACAAATACCCCGCCATCCCGCAAAGCACGAGAAAAACCCCGAACCCGACAAACCACCGTCCCTTGAAATTCATGGCCAGGATTCTTCCTTGAGCCTCAGCCCCAAGACAAGATGGATCGCGATGTCAGGCGCGCCCGTGTCTCGTGCCGGCCGGCTTTTGTCCCCCTCTGCTCAAGCCGGCAGAGGGTAGCCGGGTTCGACCAAACGCTCGTCATCAGCCAAGCCACCAAAGCCCGTTCTTGGCGTCTCCCCTCACCCCAACTTCTGCGCCAGCAACTCGCCGACCATCGCGGGGTTGGCTTTGCCCTTGGACAACTTCATCACCTGTCCCTTGAGGAAGTTGAGCGCCGCACCTTTCCCCGCTTTGTAATCGGTCACGGACTGCGGGTTGGCCGCGATCACTTCGTCGCACAGGGCCCCGATGGCACCGGCATCGCTTTCCTGCTTGAGGCCTTTCTCCTCGACGATGACCCCCGGATCGCGTCCGGTGGCGAACATAGCGGCGAAGACTTCCTTGGCCTGCCTCCCGTTGATCTGGCCGCCCGCCACCAACGCGACGAGGGCGTCGAGTTGGGCAGGTTGGACCGGACATTCGGCCACGGACTTGTCGGCTGCGGAAAGCGTGCTCTGCAGGTCGTTGAGGATCCAGTTGGCGATGAGCTTGCCGCGCGGTGAGCCGGAGGCGGCTTTTTCGAAGTAGGCGCCCAGCGCGAGGTTGTCCGCCAGCACAGCGGCATCGTATTCGCTCACGCCGAAGTCTTTTTCGTAACGCGCCCGCTTCTGCGCCGGCGTCTCGGGAAGCAGTTCCTTCGCCGCGGCCAAGAGCTTGTCCGTTTTCACCGGCATCAGGTCCGGATCGGGGAAGTAGCGGTAGTCATGGGCCGATTCCTTGATGCGCATGAGCTGCGTCTCGCCCAGATCGTCGTCCCAGCGCCGGGTTTCCTGCTGGAGCGAGCCGCCGCCGCGCAACACCCCGATCTGGCGGTCGATCTCGAAGGCCAGCGCACGGCGCACGCCGCTGATCGTGTTCAGATTCTTCAGTTCGATCTTCGTGCCGAACTTGTCCGTGCCGACCGGACGCACCGACACGTTCACGTCGCAACGCATCTGGCCCTTTTCCATGTCCGCGTCGGAGACGCCGGCATAGATGAGATGCTGTTTGAGGGACGTCAGATAGGCGAAGGCCTCCTCGGGATTGGCGATTTCCGCCTCGGAAACAATTTCCATCAAGGGAGTGCCGGCCCGGTTGAAGTCGATGCCCGAGGAGGTTTCGAGGTGGAAACTCTTGGCCACATCCTCCTCAAGATGGATACGGGTCAGGCGGATGACTTTGTCCTTCGTCGCGATATTTTTCTGGGCGTCCTTCGGATAGGCCAAATCGTGCAGCGGCACGCCGCCGCCAAGGCAGAGCGGCATGTCGTATTGCGAAATCTGGTAGTTTTTCGGCATGTCCGGATAGTAGTAGCTTTTGCGGTCGAACTTGCAGACCCCGGCGATCCGGCACTCCAGCATCAGGCCGGTGAGAGTGGTCAGCTTGAGCGCCTCCTCGTTCATGACCGGCAACGCGCCGGGCAGGCCGAGACAGACCGGACAGGTATGCGTGTTCGGCGTGGCGCCGTATTCCACCGGACAGGCGCAGAACATCTTGCTGCGCGTCTTGAGTTGCACGTGGACCTCGAGTCCGATGGTTGCGGTGTAATCCTGACTCATGGAGCGGGAACGGGCGAAGGTGCCGATTCCTGCAGGGCGTAGTCGAGCGCATTTTCCAGCGGGAAGGTCTTGAAGGCGTCCTGCACGGACGGATCGGCGGCGACTTCGGCGAGTTTGGCGCTGGTCAGCAGCGAGAGGTAGTTTCCCTCGGACGCCGCCCCCACCACCGCCGGATCGGTCAAAAGCTCCATGACCTCCGGCCGGGCCAGCAGTTGCTGCGTCTCGGGATAGGCGAAAAACCGGGCCGTGGCCCCGGGCGAGCGCGTCACGCGGAGCAACTTGGTCAGCAGGTCGTAGACGTTGGACGGCACGATGTCGACCTTCTCGACGAGGCGACCGGTCGCTCCTTCCTCGAGCGATTCCTTGATCGCGACAAGCGACCCGCCACCGGGCGCGGCCGGTTCGGCGGCGGCCCAGGCGCCCAAAGTGCGGAAGAGGGAGAGTCCGCCCCAGAGGACAAGCAAGCCGAAGATCAGCCCGAAAAGCCCGCCGCCCATCCCGTAGAGAAACCGCACCATCCCGGCACGTTGCTGGGAGGTCTTTTTGCAGAGCATCGAGGAGAGCGTTACCGCGGCGGCGTAAAAGGCAATGCCCGCGGTGAATCCGAAGACCAGCCGGCCGACCGGAACGGGGAATGGAACCACCCGGTCGGAAACGAAACCCGTCATCCAGGCAAAAATCCATCCGATCCCGCCGGCCGTGAGCAAAGCCATCACGCTCACCCCGTGCCGCACCACCCCGCGCCGCCAACCGCGCCAGACCTCGAAAAGCAAATAAAGTCCGGTAATGAACCAGAGCAAGGAAAGGGAGACGGGCAGAGGCGGCATGGCTGGGTCTTTCAATGGCAGCGAACGGACGCCACATCCAGCCCGCTGTCGTCCGCACCGTGCTCGGCGAGGGTTTGCGCGACGAGCGAGAGCTCCGCCGCTTTGAAGGTGTGCGCCTGCGTCATGGCCGTCTCCGTGCGGTTGAGGCAGTCGAGGATGAGTTCACCGAAAAAGGGAAAACCGACTTTGCCCGCGCAGGACACGCGTCAGCTGAACCTGACGTCCTCTGGAGGATTCGCCATGAGTGGCCGGACTTCATCGTGAGGCGAAAACTTGCGGGGGTTGCTGCGGCCGCTAAGCGCCAATCCGGCGCACACTTTCGACGCAGCGGCGCAGGGCCGGCACGGGATTTTCGGGATCGGCCTCGTATTCGAGCACGGCCATGCCGTCGAATCCGGTCTCGCCCAAGGCCGCGAGCAAACCCGGCAAATCGAGGTTCCCCTCGCCCACAATGACATCCTGCCAAGCGCCGTCGCGGCCGAAAACGAAGTCCTTGAGGTGAAGGCCGTAGATGGATTGCGGGAATTTCCGCACCCAGTCCACCGGGTTCCCGGACTTCGGCCCGATCTGCAGGGCCCACGCCGTGTCCAGGCAGAGTCCGACTTCCGGGGTGCCGAGGGCGAGCAAGTGGCTGATGACCTCGGGCTGCCCGCCGAAGACGTAGCCGCCGTGGTTGTGGATGCCGACGCGGATACCCGAATCGCGGGACCAAGCGCGGACTTTTTCGATGGCGCGCGGAAAACTCTCCACTTTGAAATGCGCCGAGAGGTGCTTCGCCCCGGCCAGCGCGGCGCACTCGAACCATTTTTTCTCGCGGTCCTCGCCGCCGAAGGTCTGCACCCCGAGCGAGACAATCTCGACTCCGGCATCCCGGTAGATCTGCACGACCTCGCCGAAAGCTTCCGGCCGGTCGAAGTCCGCATGCACGCCGCACAGTTCGATTTTGCCGAGCCCGCACTCGCGCACCTTGGCCGCGACTTCGCGGTTGTCGGCGAAATGGCGGAAGCAGTAGCTCTGCACCCCGAAATCAAGAGCGGCGCGGTTCATAAGTTCAGGCCATGACCACCTCGCGGCCGGTGCGGGCCGACTCGTTGATCGCATCGAGGATCTTCTGCACGACCAGGGCCTGCGCCGGCTTGACCAGCAACTCCTCGCCCTCCAGCAGATGGTTGATCAGGTTGTGGAAGCGGTCGCCATGGGGCAACGCGAGGGGCCGCTGCAGGCTTTCCTCCACGAGGTAAGAGTCGCTCCCCGCGTGGCGGAACTGCAAGGGGTCGAGGGAAAAACCGCCCTCCGTGCCGTAAAGCTCGACGCCGAATTTCTGCTCGTCCGGACAATGGCTGGCCCACACCGCATCAAGCGTGACCGTGGCGCCATTGCGCATGCGGATGAAAGCGGTGGCGAAATCGTCGACGTCGAAATCCGTGTGCTCGCGGTCCGACTGTCCCCACCCGCCTTCGCCGAGCCCGCGCGGACCGAACTTGGCGTAGGTCGCGCCGCTCACCGTGACCGGCTCGAAATTGCCCATCATGAAGAGGCAGACGTCGAGCGCGTGCACCCCGATGTCGTTGCACGCCCCGGCGCCGGCCAGCGCCTTGTGGGTGAACCACGTGCCGAGCTTCGGAATGCCGGAGCGCCGCCACCAGTAGGCCTTGGCATGGTAGATTTCGCCGGCCTCGCCGGCCGCCACCGCGGCGTGGATGGTCTGCGCGGACGGGGCATAGCGCTGGTTCATGCCGACGAGGAAGGTCCGGCCGCTGGCCCGCGCGGCCGCCAGCATGGCGGCGCCCTCGACCGCGTTCATGGCCAGCGGCTTCTCGACCAGCACATGCTTGCCGGCCTCGAGCGCGGCGACCACCGCACCGGCGTGGAACTTGTTCGGCACCGCGATGTAAACGGCATCGATCTCCGGATCGGCCAGCATTTGCTCGACCGAAGAGCAAACTTTGGCCGCACCCTGCTTCCCGGCCAGCTCGGACGCGCGGACGGGATTGGTGTCATAGACGGCCGTGACGCGGCCGCGGGGATGCTGGTGGACAGTTTTCGCGCTGTGGTGCGCGATCATGCCGGCTCCGATGAAACCGAAACGAACGACTTCCGGGTTGAACATATGGAATTTCTACTATGCGAGGCCGGACGGCTGGTGGCGAACGCTTTCCGCGTCCGGCTGTTTCTGTCCTGTTATTTAAGGGTTGGGTGGAAGGGCCGTTGATCATCGTGGTGCGCGGAACCCGGAGGATACCGCCCTCGCCCTTCTGAAAAAAGTTGGGGAAACATCTCCACCGCGGCCGCGCCCACCGCCTCGAGATCTTCGAGGACGCCGGCGTAGGGCTCCCGCACCGGCCGGGCACTGGGGCCCGTGGATGAGGATGCCCTCGACGCCACCATCAACCGCGTGGCCGCTTGGGTCATCGGCATCCGCGCCACCCAAAAAGCTCTCCTCCTCGCCTTGCTCGAGCCGGCGAAGCATCGGCGCGAAGCCGGGGCGAAGAACAATTTCACCGCGCGCCCCGCCCTGCTGGAGGAGGCGAAGTCCCTGCCATGGGCTGCAGTGTGGGATGAATTCTGCGCGCGCAACGATGTCCCCGCCGGCGCGCAATGGCTGGCCGAAGCGGAAGCCTACGGCCAACAGACGGCTCGCACCAGAAGCTGAACGCGTGTAGCTTCCGCCGGATGAAGGTTTCCCGTCCGGTCGTCTTCCTGCTGCTCGCGCCGTCCTTCCTGCCCGCGCAGGCCCCGGCACCCGCCGGGCCGAAAGATGCCATCCGCAACGGCGGTTTCGAGCGCACCTTGCAGTCCCCGAACCTTTGGTCCGGCGTCGACAAGGACGGCTTGCTTGCCGGCTTCCGCGGGTATCTCCCGGTGCTGAACGAAAGCGGCAACGTGGCCGAAACTCCGATGCCTGTAGGCGTCAGTGTCGGCGACCTCAATGGCGATGGACTGCCGGATATCCTCTCTTCCGACCCGCTCGGCTACGTGCGGATCTATTTAAACAGCGGCAGCAAAGAGCAGCCGAAGTTCACGGCCGGCGAACTTTCCTTGCCGTGGCTGGCTTCCGGCGAGGGCGAACCGCCATGGCGCCCGCCCGAGCTGGGAGGTGTCAACGAAGTCAGCGGTTGGAACCAGAAATGGTCGAAACGGCGTCTCGGCGTGCGCGCCGCCCTGGCCGACCTCGGCGGAGGCAAACGCGACCTCGTGGCCGGCAATTACTTCGGCGACATCTTTGTCGTCCGCAACGCCGGCTCGGCGCAAGCACCGCAATTCCCGCAACCGCAACCGCTGGCCAAAGCCTTGGTCCCGACAATGAAGGACCCGGTCCGCCGCTGGGGCAACGTCTTCGCCCCGCTGATGCACGACTGGGATGGGGACGGCAAACCGGACCTTCTCGTCGGCGAAGGTTCCTATTCGGCCAACAGCATCCACTTGTTCCTCAACCAAGGCTCGGCCGCCTCGCCCGTCTTCAACGAGGAGAAACGCATGACCCTCGCTCTCGGTGAAGGACGCGAGCAACTCACACCCGCCCTGGCCGAGGTCAACGGTGACGGTCAGCCCGATCTGCTCGTCACCGACCGTCGCGGACGCATCACCGCATACCTCAGGCCGTCCGGCTGGAAGTGGGGCGACAGCATCGCACCCTCCGGCTACCTCGCCAAAAACGGCGGTCTCACTCCGGACGATGCCCAGGCTTTCGTCCTCGGCTCCGGCATTCACACCATCGCCACCGGCGACCTGAACGGCGACGGGCTCTTCGATCTTGTGGTGGGCAAGAGCAACGGACGACTCGCCTGGGCGGTCAACGGGGGAACCGCCGAGTCGCCGAAATTCGGCGCCTTGACCGATCTGGTCGGGGACAAGCCCGCTCCGGCCGCGTGGCAACTTCCCTCGCAGTGGGATGTCGACACGGGCATCACACGCGGAAACTTCCTCGCCTACGCCACCGCGGTCAACGCGCAGGAGGATGCCACGGCACAGCCGGTCGAAGGCACCCGCGCGCTCAAGTTCGGCTACGCCCGTTCGCCCAACAAGTCCGTACCCGCCCCTTCCCTCGTGCTGCCCGGCACCCGCGATTTCGACCGCCGCGGCGAACGCGACAATACCGACCCGCTTTTCCGAGCCTCCTCCGAGCAGCGCGGCACCGGAGCACCTTCCAATTTCTTCATCCTGCGCCAACCCGTGCAGCTGGAGATCGGCAAAACCTACGCGCTCAGCTTCCAAGCCAAAGGCGGCAAGGTGGCCAACGCGGTTTACACCCTCGGCTGGCGCGGTTTCAAGCAACTCGGCGAAGACCGTCTGGTCCGCGGCGAGCGCGGCGCCGTCCGGCGCGAACGCAATGCCATCTCCGACAGCGAGCAGCAGTCCGCCGACTTCCGTCCCGGCGCCAATTGGTCGCCGGTGAGCAAAACCTACAAAGTCGAATTCAAAAAAGAACGCGACCTCAACAAGGAGAAGCTCACCTCCGAGGGCATTCTCGAGATCAGCTTCGAACTGGCTGCGCCCGACGGGTTTCTCTACCTCGACGACCTCAAACTGGTGCCCCAAGGCTGACGCCTCCGGACGAGCGACGGACCCCTCTTGGCAAAAACGCTCGCCCTCGGGCACTCCCCGCCGCGAGAATCCGGCGCGTTGAGCCCGCCCGACACGCTTCTCATCATCGCCGGGAACGGACGGTATCCGTTCCAGCTCGCCGCGGCCGCTCGCCGTCGCGGGGTGGGACGCCTGTGCGCGGCCGCTTTCGAGAACGAAACCGATCCGGCGCTCGCCGGACTGGTCGACGAAGTCCGTTGGCTCAAGGTCGGGCAGCTGGGCAAGCTGACCGCCTACGCCAAGGAAACCGGCGCCCGCCACGCCATCATGGCCGGCCAGATTGCCCCGAAGAATCTTTTCGATCTCCGCCCGGACTTCGCCGCGCTCCTCGTGCTGGCCAAACTCAAGGAACGCAATGCCGAAACCCTCTTCGGCGCGGTGGCCGAGGCGCTCGCCCGGCAAAACGTGGAACTCCTCCCGGCCACCACCTTCCTTGAGGAATTCCTCGCGCCGGAAGGGCATGTCGCGGGACCCAAACCCCGCCGCCGCACGCACGACGATATTTTGTTCGGCCTCGGCATTGCCAAAGAATTAAGCCGGCTCGACATCGGACAAACCGTCGTCGTCCGCAACGGCACCGTCCTCGCGGTCGAAGCCTTCGAAGGCACGAATGAAGCGATCAAACGCGGAGCCGCCCTCGGCCGCGGCCAAGCTGTCGCGGTCAAAGTCTCCAAGCCGGACCAGGACTTCCGCTTCGATGTTCCCGTCATCGGCCCCCTCACCCTCGAGGCGGGCGCCGTGGCGGGACTCTCCGCACTGGCGGTCGAAGCCGGGCGCACCCTCCTGGTCGAACCCGACCGCCTCCGCGCCTTGGCCGACGAGCACAAAATATCCATCATCGGGGTGAAACCATGAGCAGCAAACTTCGCGCCGGGGTCGTCGGGGTCGGGAGCATGGGTTGGAACCATGCCCGCATCTACGGCGGTCTCGACCATGCGGAACTCGCCGCCGTCCATGACGCCGATCCGCGCGCGGCGGAAAAAGCCGTCCGCAAATTCGGCGGCGTCGTCGCGACGTCGCTCGACGATCTCATCGCGCGCTGCGATGCCGTTTCCGTCGCCGCGCCGACCAACCTTCACCACGAGATCGTCATGAAGCTCCTCGCTGCCGGGCGCCACGTACTCGTGGAGAAACCCATCGCGGAGAACCCCGCGCAAGCCGCCGAAATGGCCGACCTCGCGCGCGACAAAGGTCTCGTTCTGCAAGTCGGTCACATCGAGCGTTTCAATCCCGCCCTCGACGCCCTCGAGCAGCGGCTCGACCGTCCGCGCTTCCTCGAAGTCACCCGCCTCTCGCCTTACCCCGGACGCAGTCTCGACATCGGCGTCGTGCTCGACGTGATGATCCACGACCTCGACATCATCCTGCACCTGGTCAAATCGCCCGTCACCAGCATCGATGCCGTCGGTGTGGCCGTGCTGAGCCGGGGCGAAGACATCGCCAGCGTGCGTCTTCATTTCGCCAATGGCTGCGTGGCCAATGTCACGGCCAGCCGCATCAGCATGAAAAAAATGCGCGAGATCCGCCTTTTCCAGGAAGACGCCTACCTTTCCCTCAACTACCAGAAACAAACGGCCAAAATGTTCCGTCTCAAGGACGGGAAAATCGTCCGGGAACGCGTCACCATCGACAAAGGCGAACCCCTCCTGCGCGAACTCCGCCATTTCATCGACTGCGCCCGCGCCGGAGTCCAACCCAAGGTCGGCGGACAAGAAGCCGTCGCCGCGCTCGATCTCGCCATCCGCATCACCCGTCAGATCGCCGAGCGTGCCCCGCAACGCGCCTCATGATCTGCTGCCCATGCACCTCTTCGTCCTAGCCGGCGAACCCAGCGGCGACACCCACGCGGCCGCGCTTCTCGCCGACCTGCGTGACACGGTCCCCGACCTCCGGATTTCCGGCCTCGGAGGACCCAAACTCCGCGCCCTTTCCCCGGACGTCGAAGACTGGACCCACGACGCCGCCGTGGTCGGCCTGTGGGATGTCCTCCGCCGCTATGGATACTTCCGCCGGAAGTTCCACGCCGCCCGCGACCGCATCGCCCGCGAAAACCCCGACGCCGTTCTCTTCGTCGATTACCCCGGCTTCAATCTCAGGCTGGCCCGCGCCCTGCAATCCGGCCGGCCGCGCCTCAAACTTCTTTACTATATCAGCCCCCAGGTCTGGGCCTGGAACCGTTCCCGCATTCCGCGCATGGCCCGCTGGCTTGATCGCATGTTCTGCATCTTCCCGTTCGAAAAAGACCTCTACGAGAAATCCGGACTCCACACCGATTTCGTCGGCCACCCCATGGCGACGCGCTTGGAAATCCTCGGCGACGAGCAGCGCCATCCCGACCTCTTTGCCCTCCTCCCCGGCAGCCGCGAGCGCGAGGTGCGCAAAATTTTCCCGTCCCTGCTCGCCGCCGCGAAAATCGTCCTCGCCCGCCGCCCGCAAACCGTCTTCGCCGCCGCCGCCGCCTCGGAGCAATTGCAGCCACTGATGCGCCATATGGCGGCACAGGCCGGAGTCGGCTGCGAGATCGGGCTGCGCAATGCCCGCGACCTGATGCAAACTGCCGCTGCCGCCCTCGTCGCCTCCGGCACGGCCACGCTCGAGGCCACCTTGTGCGGACTCCCTTACGCCCTCGTTTACCAAGTCTCCCCCCTCACCTACCTGGCTGGCCGCGCTGTCATCAAAGTTCCCCACCTCGGCATGGCCAACCTCCTGGCCGGCAAGGAAATCATCAAAGAGTTCATCCAGCAGGACGCCTCGCCATCCCGTCTCGCCGCCGAATCCCTCCGCCTCCTCGATGATGCCGCCTGCCGCACCGCCATGCGGGAAGAATTCCGCCGCGTGCGCCAAAACCTCCTCGCTCCCGCCACTATCTCCCCCGCCCGCGCCGTGCTCGGGGCGCTGAGCTGAAAGCCGCTCGGACCAAGGCTGCCGCCGGTCTCAGTTCTTGACCAGTCCGCCATCGACCAACAGGTTCTGCCCGCTGACCGCCCGGCTCCACGGGGAAAGGAAAAAAAGGACGGTGTCGGCAAATTCCTCCACCGTGGTGACCCGGCGCAGGGGCGTCACCCCGGCGATGAAATCAAACACCGACTCGGGCGTCGCCGCACTCGCATCCGTCGTGCGCAGTAGCCCGCCCGACAACATGTTGACCGTGATCCCGTGAGGCCCCAGTTCCTGCGCCGCGGTGCGCGTCAGGGCCAGCAACGCCCCCTTGGCCGCGATGTAATCGTGGTAGGGCACCACCGGACTCTGGAAAAGATCGGTGCCGATATTGACCACCCGTCCGAAGCCGCAGGCCTTCATGGCCGGAAGGGCTGCCTGCACCGTATTCAATGTCCCGCGCACCGCACCCTCGATCTGCGCGGCCAGTGCCGCCCAGTCCATCGCCTCCAGCGTCGTCCGGTTATCGCCGTTGAAGAGAAAATCCGGCAACGCATTGTTGACCACCGAGACCACAGGCTGCCCGGCCAGCTCCTCCGCACCGGCCATCATCCGCCGCACCTGCCCCGCATCGGTCACGTCCGCCGCGATGGCCCACGCGCGGCCGCCCAATTCCGCGGCCAGACGCTCGGCCGCCGCCGCGCTGCGCCGGTAATTGATCACGACCTTGCCGCCCTCGCGATGCACCGCCCGGACAATCGCCGTGCCGAGGCCGCGGGCCCCGCCGGTGACGACCACCAACTGCTCGCTGATTTTCATCAAAAGGTAAACGCCCTGGCGCCCCTCATGACCCCGGTGCGGGAGGTTCCAACTCGGCCACCACCTCGCTGCTCGGCTCGACGCGTCCGCCGAGATGCTTGGCGAGGAAACGCTCCACGGCGCGGTAAAAGTAGAGGCGGTTCTCCTCGTTGGCAAAGCCGTGGCCTTCGTTGTCTTTGACAATGTAGGGCACGTCGATGCCGCGGGCTTTGAGCGCTTCGACGATCTGGTCGCTCTCGGCTTTTTTCACCCGCGGATCGTTGGCGCCTTGCGCGATGAGCAGCGGAGAAGCGATCTTGTCGGACGAAAACAGCGGCGAGGCCGCGGTGAGGAGGTCTTTTTCCGTCTCGGGGTTCCCGATCATTTCATACTGCATCTGGCGGTAAGGTTCCCAGTAGGGAGGGACGCTGGCCAGGAGGGTGAAGATATTGGAAGGGCCGACGAAGCTGATGCCGGCTGCGTAAACGTCGGGCGTGAAGGCCATGCCGGCCAACGCGGCGTAACCACCGTAGCTGCCGCCATAGATGGCGATGCGCTTCGGGTCGGCGATGCCGCGGTCGACCAGCCATTTGGCCGAATCAGTGAGGTCGTCCTGCATGGCCTTGCCCCACTGCTTGAAGCTGGCCTCCCAGAATGCGCGCCCGTAACCGGTCGAGCCGCGGAAGTTCACCTGGAGCACGGCGTAGCCGCGGTTGGCCAGAAACTGGGCAGTGCCGTCGAAACCCCAGGCATCACGGGCCCATGGTCCGCCGTGCACCAACAGGACGGCCGGGAGATTTTTCGGCTCCACGCCGGGCGGAAGCGTGAGATAGGCGGGCAACTCGAGCCCGTCGCGCGCGGGAATGCGCACGGGTTCCATCGGCGCGAGTTTTGCGGCGTCGAGCCACGGCGAGATCTCGGCCAGCTTGCGCAGTTCGTCGGTGTTGCTGTCGTAGAAGTGGAACGCCCCACGGGAACGGTCGCTGTGCGTGCGGACGATGAACTTGTCCTCGTCGCGGCTCATCGAGCTGAGCGCAACTTCCGTGCCGGGCAGCTTTTTCTCCAGCTTGGCCTGCAGCTCCCGGCGCCAGTCGTCGAAGAAATGGTATTCCTGCTTGTCGCGGGTCAACGCGGCAGCGGTGAGGACCTTGCGCTTGTCCGACCCGAGCAGGCGTCCCGTGTCGACTTCGGGATGTTCGAAGATGAGCTCAAGCTCTTTTCCCGTGGCGGGGTCGATACGGACGATGGCCGCTTTGTCGCGGCCGATGTTCGACGATGCATAGAGATCCTTGTTGTCGTAGGTGAAAAAGAGCGGATCGGCGCTTTCACGGAAGTTCGTGCTGAGGACTTTTTTGAACGGTTCATCTTCCGTGGCCCGGGTCAGCAGCTCGGTGTTGACCCCGTCGGTCTGCACCGCGGCGCGCACCCGCCCGTCGTGGTCGGTGATCCACGAGGAAACGCCGCCGGGGTTCTCGGCCACCATTTCCATTTCCCCGTTGCGGGTGTTGAGGCGGAACACATCGAAGACGCGGGCGTCGCGCTTGTTCATGCTGACAAGCAGGTGGTCCTCGTCGTCGCGCAGGTCATCGACCACCCCGGCGCGCACGCCGGGGAAGGGCGTGAGGTCGCGGCGCCCGCTGCCGTCCGCATCCACCGCATAGAGATGGAAGTTTTCGTCCCCCCCATCGTCCTGCAGGTAGACAATCTGGTCCTTGGCCGCCCAGAAATACCCCGCGATGTCGCGCTCGGTCGCATCGGTCAGGCGCCGCGGTTCGCCACTGCCGTCGGACGGCTGGACGAAAACATTGAGGCGGTTTTCCCACGGGGCGAGCCATGAGATGTAGTCCCCGCCGGGACTGACCTGATACGAGGCCCCTTCAGGGTTGCGGAAGAAATCGCGGAGCGGGATGACCGCCGGACTTTCCTCGCTTTGTTGCGGTTTCATTTCCATGGCAGTGGCAAGCAAAGGCAGGAGAAGAGCGAAAGGAGCGAGGAATCGAGACATCGTGGTGGTGAGACCGCCGGGCCGCGGCGATCGTTCAAGAATTGGGAGCGGGTGAAGGGAATCGAACCCTCGTATGCAGCTTGGGAAGCTGCCGTTCTACCATTGAACTACACCCGCAGAGGCTAGGGGCAATGATCACCCGTGCCGCGCCGCGGGCAAGGGGAAAATCCTTATTCGTCCCCGGACCAGCCGAGCGGTTCGTCCGGCAGATTGCGCAGGAACTCGGAATCGCGCAGGGCCACCCACTCGCGATCCGTCTCGCCGTTGATCCGGCGGATTTCATCAGTGTCGAAGACACGCTTCGTCTCGCGCCACTCGGCCAGGGTCCAGGCACTGACCGGACCGAACTCGGATCCGTCCGCCCGCCGCACCTCGTAGCGGGCATGGAGAAAATCGGACGCCGCATCCATCTTGCTGGAATGCTCCCGCCGGCTGGATTTGTAAAGCCCGGAAGACGCCTACCAACCGAGGTTGACCGGCGGCACGACGATGGAGGCGTCGGCCCCGACCAAGGTCCCCTCGGATTCCTCGATCGATTCGACGATGCCTTCGGTGAAGGAAACCGTGATCGTGCCCACGGGGACCTTCACGTAGACCGTCGAGGCGTTGTAGCCGTAGCCGCCGCGCACCACCACGGTCTCGAGCCGGGCTCGAGGGTCGGGACGGACGCCGGTGATCGACTCGACATAGGACGGCGAATAAACGGTTTGCGGGATGAGTTTGTAGCGGATGTATTCGAACACCTGGCTGGAACCATCCCGCGAGGTGCGACTGGACCGCTTTTGCGGCTTGCCGAGGCTGCGCGCCACCTCGTCGGGCGTCATGCCGATGGCGACCTCGTTGCGCGCGATGAGTGCCTCGACCTGCCGGCGCCGCTCCTCGGCGCGCTGGAGGTTGGCCACGAAATCCGGCGGCAACGCTTCGAGGTAGGCCGGATCGACCCAGGCCGCGACACCGCCTTGCTTCGCGTTGCCGCGCACGCGCAGGAGCCCGTTCGGCGCCACCGCGTCGAGCTTGACCGCTTGCGGGAAGCGCAGAGTTCCGGCGTAGCGCTTGGCGCTCATTTCGAAGTAGCAGGGTGCCGGTTCGCGCAAAGCCAGCTTGAGAGGTTCGAGATCGAAGTCCGAAAGATAAACCGCCCCGGCCTCGCGGACGATCGGCCCGGACCACGCGGTCGAAGCCGCAAGAAGACCCATGACCAAGATCAGCCTCATGGGCGGCAATATGACGCCGTCACGGCGAAAAACAACCGGCAAAAGAGGTGGATAAAGGCCGGTTGCCAAATGCGGGAAAACGAGGCAGTTTTCCTGACGTATGCAACTACGCCGCCTCTTCGCCGCCGTCCTCGTCCTTTCCTTGCTGCCCGCTTTGAGCCACGCCGGATTTTTCGATGAAATCAAAGGCGATCTGACCGGGCCCGCCGTCGAGGGCTCCCCGAAATTCACCGCGCTTTACTTTTCCGCCCACTGGTGCTCGCCCTGCCGCATGTTCACCCCCAAACTCGTCGAGTGGTATAAGGCATTCAAAGCCAAGCACCCTGACTTCGAACTTGTTTTCGTCAGCGGCGACCGCGACGAAGCCGCCATGGAGGAATACGTCAAGGAAGCCGCCATGCCCTGGCCCGCGGTGAAGTTCGACCAAGGGCAGTCCGAGACCTTCCGGAAATTCAGTTCCTCCGGCATCCCCTACCTCGTGCTCATCGACAACGAGGGCAATGCCGTCACGGCCCA
>JBBECM010000082.1:0-2818 GCA_040881855.1 Chthoniobacterales bacterium
GGCGCGGGGCAAGACGGTGGTGGTGGTGCACCATGATTTGTCGACAGCGCGGGACTACTTCGATCGCTTGGTCTTGCTGAACATGCGCCTGGTGGCGGCGGGGCCCACGGCAGAAGTTTTCACGCCGGAGTTGCTGCAGAAAACTTACGGGGGGCGGCTGACGATTCTTTCCGACGTGGCGCAGTCGCTCGGGGAGGAGTCGTGAGGAGGGCGGGGTGGTTCGCGGCGATGCTGCTCCTGCTGCTGACGGCGGCGCCGGGCGAGGCGGCGCGCATCGGGGAACTTGCGGAGTGGGATTTTGCTTCGCAGGCCGCGCGGTTTTTCAGTCTGCAAGATCCGTCAGTGCGCTATGCACTGGCCGGCTCGATGCTGCTCGGGCTGTGCTGCGGGTTGATGGGTGCGTTCTTGGTGGTGCGCAAGCTCGCTTTGATGGGTGATGCGCTTTCGCATGCGGTGTTGCCCGGGGTGGCGCTGGGGTTTTTGTGGGGCATGACAAAAAATCCGGTGGCGATTTTTGCCGGGGCCGTGGGTGCCGGTTTGTTGGGCGCGGTCGTGGTGCAATGGATCCGGGGAACGACGAAGCACCGGGAGGATGCGGCGCTGGGGTTTGTCCTGTCGTCCTTTTTCGGCATGGGCATCGTGCTCTTCTCCATGATCCAGAATTTGCCGGGCGGGGCCAAGAGCGGGTTGGATGGCTTCATGTTCGGACAAGCGGCGGCGCTCGGTCCGGAAGATGTGTGGTTGCTGGGGGGGGTGACGTTGCTGGCTTTGGGGTCGGTGTTGTTTTTTTACAAGGAGTATGTGCTGACGAGTTTCGATGAGGGGTTTGCGCGGTCGCTCGGATGGCCGGTGAAACTGTATCATTACAGCCTGATGCTCTTGCTGGCGTTCGCCATCGTGTCGGCGCTTCAGGCGGTGGGTGTGGTCTTGGTCTCGGCCATGCTGGTCATTCCGGCGGCGGCCGCATTCCTGCTGACCGACCGGATGGGGGCCATGTTGGCATGGTCGGCGGGGTTCGGTTTGCTGGCGGGGGCGGCGGGGGCTTTCTTTTCTTTCACCGGGCGGAACTTGCCGACGGGGCCTTTCATGGTGCTGGCGGCGGCGGCCCTGTTCGTGCTCGCTTTGCTCTTCGCTCCACGTCACGGGATTTTAGGGCGGTTGTGGCGGCGACAGTCGCGGGCCGCGCGGATTCGCCGGGAGAACATGCTCAAAGCGATTTACCATGTGATGGAGGACGGTGGTTTCCGCGAGGAGGTGGTAGCGGTCGAGGGCGTGGCGGAGCGTCGGCGGGAGACGGCGTCGGGGGCGCAGCGGGAGATCGGCGAGTTGCAACGGGCGGGACTGGCCACGGAAGCGGACGGCCGGGTGGCCTTCACGCCTGAGGGCTGGCAGAGAGCGTGCGAGATTGTCCGCAATCACCGGCTGTGGGAGCTGTATCTGACCAATGCGGCGCAACTGGCTCCGGATCACGTCCACGATGCCGCCGAGGTGATCGAGCATGTGCTGGGAGATGAAACGGTGCGCCGGTTGGAGCGGCGGTTGAATTATGCGCGGCGGGATCCGCACGGGAAATTGATCCCGGGCTTGGCTGATTTGGCGGCCGGGCCGCTGCCGGCCGAACGGGTGACCGGCTTCGGTGAGAAAGGTGGGGCGCGATGACGGGATTTGTTCCGGCTTTCGAATGGCAGAGGGTCATGGTGCAGCCGTGGACGGAGGACTTCATGGTGTCATTTTGGATTGTGGTCATGGGCTTTCTCGTTGCGGCGACGTGCGGGCTGGTCGGGACCTACTTGCTGTTGCGTCGCATGGCGCTGGTGGGCGACGCGATCAGCCACAGTATTTTGTTCGGCCTGGTCGTGGCTTTCATGATTTTCCGCTCGGGAGGCACGGCGGTGATGTTTGTCGCGGCGGTGGCGACGGGTTTGCTGACGGTGGGCATCATCGAATTCATCCATCGTCAATCACGGGTCAAAACCGACGCGGCCATCTGCATCGCTTTCACCACGTTATTCGCCGCCGGCGTGATTCTGCTGAGTGTGGCCGAGATGAAGGGACCGGTGCATCTTGATGTCGACTGCGTGCTTTACGGGGAGATTGCTTTTGTGCCGCTCGATCCGCCGGTGGAGATTTTCGGACTCACGCTCGGCCCGGCTCCGGTGGTGCGCATTGCGGCTGTGCTGATCGGATCGCTCGTGCTCGTGGCGGTTTTTTACAAGGAATTGCTGGTCACGTCGTTTGATCCGGCGCTGGCGCGGTCGCTTGGTATCCGGGCGGGGGTGTGGCACTACGGCCTGATGGCGGTGCTTTCGATTGTCATTGTCTCCGTTTTCGAAGCGGTGGGCGCGATTCTCGCGGTGGCCATGCTGGTCGTGCCGCCGATGTTTGCCGCGCAGTTGTCAGACCGTTTGCCGGTGCGCTTTGCCTTGGTCTTTCTCCACGCGGCACTGAGCAGTCTCTTGGGATACCAGCTGTCCGTGTGGCTCAACTGCTCTCCGGCCGGGGCGATGGTGGTGGTCGGGGCCATGCTGTTCTTGCTGGCTTGGGTGGTGACGCGTCCGCGGCGGGTCTCCATGCCGAGCCATCAAGCGGGGGGGTAGGGAGGGGGAAAAGACAGGCCTGAGCAGGGTGCGGTTGGGCGCCACGGTTGCTGGTCGCTGGTGGGATGGGAGGGCTCCGGCGGTCATATCAGTTGGCCTCGCTTTAGTTCGGCCCGTCTCGCTTTGCTCGGCTGACCGGCGCTACAAGGGGGCTCTGGGGTGGTGTGTTGCTTGGCTACAGATGTCTTTCATAGCCGTCGTGCGGGCCCATGTAGAACCAG
>JBBECM010000083.1:0-18052 GCA_040881855.1 Chthoniobacterales bacterium
CGCAGGGAAACGGCAATTCGGTTTGTGATCGATGCCTTCAACGGACGTGTAGAGGCTATCCTGAGCCGCGCAAAGCACGACAACCACGGGACGTTGGAGCAAGAGATCAGGGATGCTTTCGCGCTGGTGAACCTTAATGGCGTAGCATTCAGAAACGCCCGAATTTCACAACACTACCTTGAGGCACGCTTGGCGGAGCTGCACTGGACAGTTGCCGCACAGGAGCTCAAGCGCAAGGAACGTGAAGAACAGCGCCGAATCCAAGAGGAGATGCGCGAGGAAGAGAAGGTTCGTCGTGATATCGAGAGAGCCAGGCGCGAGGCACAGAGGGAAGAGGAACTGATGCAACGCGCCATTGAGAAAGCACAGGAAGAGGCGGCGAAAGCGAGCGATGCAGAGAGGCAACAATGGCAAGAGCGTGTAGAGGAACTGAGACAGCAACTCACTGAGGCCCACGCTCAAAACGAGAGAAAACTCTCCATGGCCCAGCAAACGCGCGCTGGCAATGTTTACATCGTCTCGAATGTAGGTTCATTCGGCGAAGAAGTGGTCAAGATCGGCATGACACGGAGGATAGTTCCGGAAGATCGTATTCGTGAGCTCAGCGATGCGTCTGTGCCATTTGAGTTTGATGTTCACGCAATGATCCGAAGTGATGACGCCCCAACACTAGAACGCGAACTACATGCGGAATTTGAGGAACACCGAGTCAACAAAGTCAACTATCGAAAAGAGTTTTTCCGGGTGCCGTTACAACGAGTCCGCGAGTTTGTCGGGGCGCGGCAACTCGAAGCGACTTTCACAATGGCGGCCGAAGCTCGTGAATATCGGGAGTCTTTGGCTCTAGCCAAAATGACGCCAGAGGACCGCGAGCGTTATCACATTAGCGAAGAGGAAGAAGAGGAGTAAAACGAAGCTGTTGGCGGGTAACAAAGTCCAGGGTGATTTCCGAGGATTCGGACGGGTTGACAATCAAGCGGCACAATCGATTATCCTTTGGTTTATGAAACTACTAATCCCCTCATTGGTGGCGATGATTGCTCTTGGTGCTCCGGTTTATGGAGACGATGCGGCCGACGCGAGAAAAGCCGCTGCGGCTGAACGGAAAGCCGAAGCCGTTCGCAAAGCGGAAGTGAAGAGCCTCAAACAGGAAGTTCAGGCTTTGCGGTCGCAGCAAACCTCGGGCGCCAAGGAATACGGTGACAAGGTTCGGGCGATCAACGCCAAGAAGGATGTGATCAGAGCCAAAGAGCGGCAGTAATCGGGCCGATTACGATCACATCTTGCCCCACCCCAGCCTGCGGGATGGGGCCGGGCGCCGGGCCCCACGCTCGACTTTGACTTCCACGCGATAGGTCACACGCACCAGCAGGTCGCCCCGGCCGCCGCGCGGTTTGGGCAGGCCTTCGCCGGTCACGCGGAGCACGGCACCGCGGGCGACTCCGGGCGGAATGGTCACGCGGACCATGCGTCCGCTCGCCCCGGGGACCATCTCGCTCCCGCCACTGGCGGCACGCGCGGCGCTGATCCGCAAGTCGGTGCGCAGATCGGATCCCCGGGCCCGGAAGCGGCCGCCGGGCAGCACGCGCAAACGCACGACCACGAAGCCCCCGTCGAATGGCTCGGTCCGCGGCACGCGGAATTTCGTGCCCGGTGCTGTTTCGGGTGGAACCTCGAGTTCGTAAGTCTCGGCGCCGTGAGGATTGGCTGGGTCGTTGACCCGAACGGTCAGCATGGTCCCGCGGAAAAAGTCTTCGACCCGCAACATCACATCCTGCGCAATGTCGCGCGCCTTTCCAACCGGCACCGCCGGCCCGACGGGACGGTCCGCGTCCAGTTCTTGATCATAGGCCGCGCGCCGGGCGGGATCGCTCAGCGTGGCATGGGCGGTGTTGAGCGACTGGGCGCGACGCGTGGCTTCGGGTTCGGTGCGATTGACGTCGGGGTGGTGTTGTTTGACCAACCGGCGGTAGGCGGCGCGGACCTGCGCTGTGGTGCAACGCCGGTCGAGGCCGAGCGTGTCATAATGATTGGCCGTGCTCACGCCACGAGAGCCCGCAGGCTGGACCGGGCCAGCGCCTCGCGCCGGGCGGCATCGTTTGTCGTGCTTTCGCCCTTGAGGCAACGCGCCAGGGTGGCGAGGAAGCGATCGAGGGGAGCCTCGGGTCCATCGTCGTCTTCCTCCCCGGGATACTCGGCATCGAGGATCCACGTGCCGGCGTCGGACGACTCGCTCAGTTCCTCCGCCCAAGCCAGCACCGTGGTGACCGGGTCGCCGGGGCAACGCGCGGCGACCAAGCGGAGAATATCCGGGGTCCGCGGCACATTGAGCAGGAGGGCGAGAAAGAAACGATGATCGGCGTCCTCGATGGAACTGCGCAGGCCGACGAGGCGGTCGCGCCAGAGGATTTCCTCGAGCGTGGGTGCGGCATAGGCGGCGAGTGCGCCGTGTTTTTCGGCGAAGACTTTCCACGTTTCCTCCCACTCACCGCGCTCGCGCAGGGCGATGAGGCAGTTTTGCAGGGTGAAGAATCCGCGCTCGTAATCGAGCGTGGCCACCATGGCGCGTACCACGTCCGCGTAGTCCCCTGCCCCGGTGCGCTCGAGCACGTCGAGCAGTTGCAGTCGCCGGGCGGTCAGCGCGTCGGAGAAAAACGGATCCACCGCGACATGCGGCGGCAGGTAGGTGAACTGGGGTCCGGTCCCGGGGTCCGAGTGGGTGCGCACCACGACCGTGACCGACGGCGTTTCGAGGTGAAAAAGCGAATGAATGCTGCCCGCGCCCGAGGTGATCGGCACGGTGCGCCCGGTCTCGAGCAACTCGGTGCCGGTCAATTGCAAATCACCCAGCCGGAAATGCGCGGTGACCGGTCGCACGTTGGCGAAGGAAAACTCGGCGTGCAGACTTGATCCCTGCATGACGTGGAAGGCCCCGGAGAACTCGTGCTGGTGAATCTGGGTGGTTCCGTCCAACCAGAAGAGCAACTGGATATAAAACCGCGGATCGTCGAAGACGACCAACTCCGGCTGGCCGAACCCCGAGGCGGTTTGGAGCGGTTGCTCGTCGTCGCGGAGAAACGAGCGGGTGAGAGCCGCGAGGTCCACCCGCGTCGCCGGGGGATTTTCCTCGAGAGCCGCTTGCGCGAGGCCGGGAAAGGCCGCGAGGGAAAAGTCCGCGGCCTGCCACCGCTCCCGCACCCGGCGTCCGAGATCGACAAAAAACGCATCCATGGCCGACGAACATCCGCTGCCACCCCGCGCCGGACAAGAGCATTCCCCTCCCGTCCGGGTCCGGCCGGCCGCGGTGATGACTCCAGGGGCAGAGGGGGAAAACCCATCTCGGTGCCGGATCCGCGGCAAGCGCTGTCGTTTTGCGCCGGGGACAAACGGCGCGGGCTGTGATAAGGTGGCACGATGAAGCGCGCGCTGGCACTCTTGCTTTTCCTCTCCGCCCCAATTGCTGTCTCCATGGCCATCGAAATTCCCGATTACAAAGTGACCGCGGAGGACGGGAAGTTCGAGGTGCGGGATTATCCGGAGATGGCGGTCGTGCGGACTTCGTCCGGCGACGGGGATTTCATGCGGTTGTTCCGCTACATCTCGGGAAGCAACGAGACGGAGCAGAAGATCGCCATGACCGCACCGGTCTTGATGAAGCATGAGGGCGAGAACGCGGGGATGAGTTTCATCGTGCCGCGGGAGGTGGCGGCGGCGAAAGTGCCGGCGCCCAAGGATGCGGCGGTGAAGATGGACACCTTGCCGGCGGGATCGTTTGCGGTTTACCGGTATTCGGGCGGACGCAGCGAGGCCAACGAGCAGGAGGCGCTCGGGGCATTGCGGGCCTGGGTGGAGAAGAAGGGGCTGGAGGTCGGCGGTGAGCCGCTTTTCGGATACTACGATCCGCCGTGGATCCCGCCCTTCCTGCGGCGGAACGAGGTTATGTTGCGCGTGGCGGGGACTCAGCCTTGAGCTTACGGGGTGGTGATTGAGGCGATCCCCAGCCAGATACTCAGGGGAGAACCGGCAATTCCAGGGGCAAATCGGTCATCATTCGATAGTCGCGCAGATTCAACGTGACGATGCACTCGGCTTGGAAAGTTTCCGCTGTGCGCGCGTGCATGAAGTCGTGGAAATTTCCCCCGCGGACCCCCGCCCTCGTCGCCGCGAGCATGGCGGCTTCGAGGGTTTGCGGTCCGGACAAATCGTGGAAGTTCAGGTGCGCAAACAAGCGTCCGGCTTCGCGACCCGCATCGGCCGGCGAGAGGTTGCGTTTGATCAGCTGGCCATTCGGCATCCGGTAGACCAAACCACGACCGGTCTGGATGGCGATCCACTCGGCCACGGTGTGGGAGCGCGTCATGCCGCCGGACGGCGTCCATCCTTCCTTCCACGCCCGCAGGAGGGCGGACGTGTCATAGTATTTCACGAGTCGAGACGCTCGATATCCTCTTCACGGGCTTCGGCGATCCCCGCGAGAATAGCTTCGTCATCCAAAGTTCCGCCCTCCCGGGCTTCGGCCGGACTGACGGTCACGGTGGGCATGTAGGGTACGATGCGCGCTACCGGCTTGCCGAACTCGGTCAGCACCACCTCTTCCCCGCCGTGAATGACGGGGCGGACGATGCGCCGGGTTTCGCGATGCAATTCGGAGAGCGTGGCTTGCATAAGGGCAAAGTGTGCAAAGTATGTATAAAATGCAAGCGCCAATACCCGGAGGTCTTGAGTAAACAGACCGACGGCATAAGATCGGCGGCCTTATGGGACGTCAATGGTTGCTGGCCAAACGCGAAGTTGCTTCGCTCCGCAAGTCGCAGGCCACGGGAAAATTCATCCGCGAAATCACCATCGCGGCACGGCACGGCGGGGCGGATGCGGCGACCAATTCGCGGCTGGCCGCGGCGCTGGAAAAGGCGCGCAAGGAAAGTGTGGCCAAGGACGTTATCGAGCGGGCCATCGCCAAGGGCGCGGGCACGGGCGCGGACAAGACGGCGCTGGAAAACATGACTTTCGAGGGCTATGCCCCGCACAAGGTGCCGGTCATCGTGGAGGCCGTGACCGACAACCACAACCGCACCGCCCCCGAGTTGCGCGTGCTTTTCAAAAAGGGGCAACTCGGGGCCTCGGGGAGCAACAAGTTTTTGTTCGATCACGTCGGACTCGTCGAGGCGCACACGGCGAAGGCTGGCATCGATATCGAAGAAGCGGCCATCGAGGCGGGGGCCAACGAGGTCGAGGCGCTCAGTCATGCGCAAAATGACGACATTCCAGCGGAGGCCACCGGCGCTCGGTTCATCACCGACCGCACCACCACGCACACGGTCTCAAAGTGGCTGGCAGATAACGGATGGACCGTGGTGACGAGCGAACTGGGCCATGTGCCGAAGCAGTGTCCGGATCTGAGCGAGGAGCAGCGGATGGAAGTCGGCGCGTTTTTGCAGGCGCTGGATGACCACGATGACGTGCACCGCGTGTGGGCGGCGGTGAAGTAGCGGCCTCCATGCTTGTAGTTGTAGCGGCGGTCTATGACCGCAGGTGGCTGAATCTCCGTATGCTCCGGCGGGCATAGACCGCCGCTGCATGAGCAGGGCGATTACAGATGGCCGCGCGTAAGCAGTGCGCTGGACGGGATCAGACCTCGCGGGGTGCCGAGGATTTCACCGAGGACGACGGCTTTGCGCTGGGCATCGCGGTCGCCGAGAAGGTCGCTCAGCTTGGTGCCGCGGTAGGAGGTGACGGCTTTATCCCCGGCCGCGGCGAAGGCGTAGGCGAGTTTGGCCGTTTTATCGTCGAACTTGGGCACAGCCGGGGACTGCCAGCGCGGGATCTTGACGGCGGGCTTGGGAACCGGCGGCGGAGCCGGTTCCTCGAGCGAGGCGAACTCCTCTTCCCCGATGAACGCCGGTTCGGCGACGACGGTGCCGGGCGGGGCTTCGTCGGCCGGCAGACCGAGGGCGTCCATCAAGTCCTTGAAAGGGTCGCGCTCGGCCGTTTGACGCCGTGCCTCGGGAGGCGCGGCGGGTGCAGGTTGCGTGTAGATGTTGCGCCTGGTCTCGCGCTTGACCTCGCCGCGCTCGACGCGCTTGAGTTTGGCCGCCTCGCGTTTCTCAGCCGATTTTTGCATCACCCAATTCGCCAGGCTGATGAGCCCGATAATGACGAGGATGACGAGTTGTTCCATGGCGGAACGGAAAGAACGGCGTTAGCGCGCTTCGGCGTTGCCGCGCTCGGAGCCGGCGATGGATTCGCGCATCTGCGAGTCGGCCTGGATGTTTTTCATCCGCATGTAATCCATGATGCCGAGGTTGCCGGAGCGGAAGGCTTCGGCCATGGCCAGCGGGACCTGGGCCTCGGCTTCGACCACCTTGGCACGCATTTCCTGCGTGCGGGCGCGCATTTCGCCTTCGACCGCGACGGCGGCAGCACGACGGACTTCCGCCCGGGCTTGGGCCACGACTTTGTCGGCCTCGGCTTGTTCGCCCTGCAATTTGGCGCCGACGTTTTCCCCGACGTCGATGTCGGCGATGTCGACGGAAAGGATTTCGAAGGCGGTGCCGCTATCGAGACCTTTATCGAGGACGGTTTTGGAAATGCGGTCGGGGTTTTCCAGAACATCTTTGTAGGAAAGGGCCGAACCGATCGAGGTGACGATGCCCTCGCCGACGCGGGCGATGATGGTTTCCTCGGTGGCGCCGCCGACGAAGCGGTCGAGGTTCGAACGCACGGTGACGCGGGCTTTGACCTTCACGCCGATACCGTCGCGGGCCACCGCGTCGATGGTGGAGCGTCCGGACCCCGGCGCGGGGCAGTCGATGACTTTCGGGTTGATGCTGGTGCGGACGGCTTCGAGCACGGTTTTGCTCGTGCCTTTGATCGCGAGGTCGATGGCGCAGGCGCGGTTGAAGTCGAGCTTGATGCCGGCTTTGTCCGCGGCGATGAGGGCCAGGACGACGGAATCGACGCTGCCGCCGGCGAGGTAGTGGGCTTCCAATTCGTCGGTGTCGAGCGGGATCCCCGCTTTGACCGCGGTGATGCGGCTGTCGACGATCATGCCGAGGGGCACGCGGCGCAGACGCATGCCGACGAGCCGGGCGAAGGAAACGGGAGCATCGGCGACCTTGGCGCGCAGCCAGATGCCGAAAAAGTTGAAAAGAATGATGAGCAGGACGAGGCCGAAGACGACAGCCAAGCCGGTGACGATGTAGATGAAGAGCGATCCGATAGCCATGGGGACATCTTAGGCAGGTGGGCTGCCCGGCTCCAACGAGTCTTTTCGCCGCACGGCCACGCGCAGGCCGTCGGCGCCCACCACTTCGATGGCCGCGCCCGGTTCGAGAAACTCCCCAACCGCCGTGACATCAACGCGTTTCCCGCCGAGGCGGGCCGTGCCGGAGGGGCGCAAGGGGGTGAGGGCTTCGCCCGTTTCCCCGACCAAGGTGCGGCGCTCACCGGCCGTGCGGTCGGCCGGCTGACGCGTGCGCAGCATGAGGCGGCGGCCGATGAAGGTGTGCGGAAAAATATTCAGCCAGACGATAAAAGCGGTGAAGGTGAGCGCGCCGATGAGAAAAGCGGCGAGCACGCCGGCCGAGGTGCCATAGCCGACAAAGACCAGCACCACCGAGGCGACAAGCAAGAGGAATCCGATCGTGCCCACGATCAGCCCGGGCAGGAAAACCTCCGCGGCGATGAGGAGAAAACCGACCACGACAAGCGTGATGATGAGAGCGGGTCCTTCGGGCATGGTCAGTCGGCCGGTGTCGGACGCGCCGGGCGTCCGGTGAAAAACGCGCCGAGGCTGTCGCTCACTCTGGTCGCGGTGTTGGAAGTGGCTTCCCAGGTACGCGTGCCCCAACGCTCCATGTGTCCGGCCAATCCCCCGCCCGAGACCCAGCGTTCGCCAACCGGCCGCGGGTCGGGAGTGGAGGAACCGCTCGCGGCGGGATCCGTGGCCGCGACGGGAGCGACGGATTTGAAAGGCGTGACCATGGTGCCGTTCCGGGCCGAGAACTCGACGCTTCCCGTGCTGGCTCCGCCGGCGTCGAAAAGTTCGACCAGCCAAACAGGCGTGCCGTTTTTGTTCTCCAAACGGTAGTTCAAGGTGGAAAAGCCGAGCTTCTTCGCGGCGGCCTCGCGGTTGGCCGCGTCGAAGGCACCGGTGGAGTTGAGCTTGAGACCGGTGGCGGCCATGACCCCGCCGGTGCCGCTGGACGGACGCAACGGAGCGCGCTCGGCGATGATGCCTTTGGCCGCGACAACGAATTCGCGGACGCCCCCACGCGCGGTGTCGTCCTTGAAACTCAAGGTCCAGCGCAGCGGCTGCGGGGCGGCGTCCACCCCGCGAATTTCCACCACACCGGCCAGCAGGGCGTCGCCCTTTTCGGCGCCGACAATTTTCAGGGCATCGTAGGCCGAGAGTTGCCCGGACGATTGCGCGCGGGCGGGCCAGGCGAAGCCGCAAGTGGCCAAAACGATGAGCACCCTGATCATTGTTCCATTAAGAACCGCAGGGCGGACGAACTCCAGCGCGGAAAGTGGATTCAGGAGCGGAGCCGCGCCTTCTCTTCCGCCGGGAGGAAAGCGATTTCCCACGCATTTTCCAGCGCCTGCACGATTTGCCCTTGGTCAAGGCCCGCGGCGGGCGCGGCCACGTCCAGTTCGTAGGGCAGGTCGATGCCGCTGATCCCGGGGTCGTCGGTGTTGATGGTGGCGAGCAGTCCGGCTTCGAGGAATTGCTTGAGCGGATGGCTGGCGTAGTCCGGCACGGTGCTGGTCTGGACATTGCTGGTCAGGTTGGCCTCGATCCCGATGCGGCGTTCGCGCAAGAGGTCCATCACGGCGGGATCTTCGGTCGCCCGGACCGCGTGGCCGATGCGCGTGGCGCCGAGTTGCCCGATGGCCGTGACGATGCTCTGCGCCCCGGCGGCCTCGCCGGCGTGCACGGTGACCTGCCACCCGGCATCGCGGCCTTCCTTGAAATGTTCGATAAAAAGCTCGGCCGGCCAGTTGCCCTCGTCGCCGGCCAGATCGAGCGCGGTGATGTCCTGCTGGTGATCGAGCAAGGCGCGCAATTCGCGCCGCGCACGCACCGGACCGTAGGTGCGGGTGAGGATGCCGATGAGGTTGGCCTTCACCCCGGTGGCCGCCTCGCCTTCGCGCACGCCTTCGATCACGGCCGCGGTGACGCGTGAAGGATCGAGATGGTGCGCGTCGGCCATGAACGCCGGACTGAAGCGCAACTCGATGTAGCGGATCCCCTCGCGCCGGGCATCCTCGACATTCTCGCGGGCCACCCGGCGGCACGCCTCGTAGTCGGCAAGGACTCCGGTCATCCAGCGGAACTTGGCCAGAAATTCGATCAGTCCGGGCTGCGGCGTGGTGACAATAACGTGCGGGCGCAAGGTTTCCAGCGTGTCACCGGGCAGCGGGATGTGGTGGCGGCGCCCGAGGTCGAGAATGGTTTCGAGGCGCACACTGCCGTCGAGATGGCGGTGCAGGTCGATCAGTGGCGGGCGGGCGGACATGAGCAAGACAAGCATTTGATTTCCCCGCGGCGGGAACAAGCGGATTTATTCAACGCGTCACATCGTCCACCGCGGCCGCCACATCAGCGAACTCGTAGCGGTAGTCGCAGGCGCAGGCCACCTGCGGCAAGACGCGCGAACTGTCGAGGAGGAGGGATGACATTTCGCCGAGGACGGCACGGAGGAGGAAGGCCGGTGCGGGCAGGATGGCCGGACGGCGGACGGCGCGGCCGAGCAAGCGGGTGAATTCGGAGTTGGTCACGGGCGACGGCATCACGGCGTTGAGCGGACCGGCGATCGCTTCCTTTTCCACGGCCCACAAAGCCATGCCAGCGAGGTCATTGATGTGCACGCATGACATCCACTGGCGACCGGAACCGAGTCGTCCGCCGAGACCCGCTCGGAAGACGGGCAAAATGCGCTTCATCGTCCCGCCATCGCGACCGAGCACCAGGCCGATGCGCAAAAGAACAACACGGCCCCGGCGGACTTTCATGGCCTCGGCTTCCCACGCGCGGCAGACGTCGGCCAGAAATCCGCGGCCGGCGGGCGAATTCTCGTCCACCGGGCGGTCGCCCGTGTTGCCGTAGAATCCGATGCCGGAGGCACTGACCAGCACGGCAGGCGGCCGGGCGGCGCGGGCGAAGCCTTCGACGATGGAACGCGTGCCGAGCACGCGGCTGTCCAGGATGCGGCGGCGTTTATCCGCGGTCCAACGGCCGACCACCGGCTCGCCGGCAAGATGGAGGACGGCGTCGAGTCCGTCGACGCCCGCCGGCTCGCCCGGCACGAAGGGACGCGTCCGCGCATCGCGGGGTTGCCGCGAGAAAGGGACAACGTCCCAACCGCGCGCCGCGGCCAAACGCGCCGCACGGCGACCGATGAAACCCGAGGCACCGGTGATACCGATCTTCATCAATTGAAGCGCCGGTGCATCCAGCGGTAGGGAAAACGTTTGCCCGGACACGAGGTCGGACGCGGATTGATTTCGCGGTGGCCCTTGACGATAAGCACGCGGCCCTTGCTCTTACCCACGCGGCGGCGGAGGTAGTCGGTCAATTCCTCGAGGGCGGAGAGCTGGGCGCGGGTCGGGACATCGCGGTCGAAATCGCCGACAAAGCAGATGCCGATGGCGATGTTGTTCAGGTAATCGCTGGCCACATGACCGCCGTTGATCTGGCGGGTCCAGCGCGGGCCGATCTCGATCTCGCCGTTGCCCGAGGAGGTGCCGTTGCCTATGACAAAGTGGTAAGCCAGACCGTTCTGCATTTTGCGGACGTTGCGGTGGTAATTGGCGAAGATGCGGGCGTTGCCCTGCCGCGTGGCGCTGTTGTGCACGATGACGTATTGCCAGCGGCCGCGCTTGACCGGCGCCCGGTCGATGGCATCGCGCACGCTGCGCGAGAGATAGCGGTAGCTCGGACCGCCCCCCCAGCCGAAGAGACCGCGGCGCTCGCGTTTCGGTGGCGGCGCCAGTCCTTCATCCTCGGCTTGCCCGGATTTCTCCACGACGATCGGCGCGGTCAGTTCGCGCGGGGGCGGAAGTTTGATCTCTTTCGGGGTTTCTTCCGGCGCCGGCACAGGGGCGGGGCGGGTGTTTTCTTCGCGCGGAGGAGGCAGGAGGACGAGCGGTGGGGACTTCGGCGCGGGCGGAGGCTTGGGGGTAGACCGAGGAACCGGCGTCTGGCGCGGGGTGGCAGCCGGCTTGGGCGGCGGGAGAACAAGCGGCTCGGGCGGCTTCTCGACGGTGGAAGCTGGAGGTGCGGTGGGACGCGGGCGGGGTTTGGGGCGGACCGGTTCCGAGCGCGGGGTGGCGACGGGCGCCGGCGCGATTGTCTCGCGCGCCCGGAGGAACAGTTCGCGCTTCCGGGCCTCTTCGGCCGAAACCTGCGCGTGCAGGACGGATCCGACCGAGACGAGCAAGGCCAGCCCCGACAGAAAGAAAACGTGGACACGCGGGACTCGCACGAGATGAAGCTAAAGGCGCGGGGGAACCAAATTCAACTTGATTGCTTGCGCCGCGCGTAGGCGACGCGCCGTAAATAGAGACCGTCGGACGGCGCCACGGATCGCGGCATGCCATCCGGGCGTCCGGCCAAGCGCGCCTCGAGGTCCGCCATGGTGGCTTGTCCCTGCGCCACCCGCACCATCGCGGCGACCAGCATGCGGACCATCTTGTAGAGGAAACCGTCGCCCTCGAAGCGCAGCCGGATTTCCGGACCGCGCGCCGTCACCGTGATCGCGCGCAGGTTCCGGTGGGTGTCGCGCACCGGCGTGCCCCGGTTGGCGGAAAAGCCGCGGAAATCATGGTTCCCCCGCACCACCTCCGCCGCCCGACGCAAGAGGGCGGTATCGGGCGAGGGACGCACAGGCCAGGCGCGTCCCGCCCGGTGCGGCGGCAGAACGGGCCCGGTCCACAAAAGGTAGTCGTAAGTCTTGCCCGTGGCGGCATAGCGCGCATGAAAATCGCGGTGCGCGCGCCTGCACGACAACACGCGCAGGCCCGGCGGCAAGATCGCATTGAGGGCGCGTTGCCAGAACAGTCCGTCACCCCGCCCGTCCGGCACATCGGCATGCGCGACCTGGCCCAACGCGTGGACACCCGCGTCGGTGCGGCCGGAGCCCTGGGGGCGCACGCGGGCCCCGCCCGCCAGTTTGGACAACGCCTCCTCCAGCACATCCTGCACGGCTCCGCCGCCCGGCTGGCTCTGCCAACCGCGGAACGCGGCGCCATCGTAAGCCAGCGTCAGCTTAAGTCGCATGGAGCGCGGTCGAGCCAACTCTGCAGCAAAATCTGCGCGGCGACCTGGTCGACCACGCCGCGCTGGTCGCGCGCTTTGCGCCCGCTCTCGCGCAGGGCACGCTGCGCGGCAACCGTGGTGAGACGCTCGTCCCACAGTTCGACCGGACAAGCGACGCGCGAGCGCAGGTTTTCCGCGAACGTGCGGGCGCCTTCCGCGGCCGGACCGTAGGTGCCGTCCATATTGCGCGGCAGGCCGACAAGGATGCGGCCGGGTTGCAATTCCGCCGCGGCCGCGACGACCGCATCAAGCGAAGCCTCGCCGCCGGGCAATGTCTTCCATGGTTGGGCCAGCATGCCCAATTCATCGCTCACCGCCACGCCGGTGCGCGCGGTGCCGAGATCGACGGCCATGATGCGGCTCATGAGGGGAGTTGAGGGTTAAGGGTTGAGAGTTGAGGGAAAGAGGGCGTTGCCGGAAATGAGCGTGGTGGATTGAGGTAGCCTTCTCTCATCTCGATGCTCTCGACTCTCAACTTCACTGCAGTTCCTCCGGGACCCGCGGGACGAGTTTTTTGATGTTCTCGGCTTCGCTCCGGTGACACACGAGCAGGGCGTCACCGGTGTCTATGACAATAAGATCCTGCACGCCCGCGA
The DNA here is from genome assembly GCA_040881855.1 of Chthoniobacterales bacterium. Classification (GTDB taxonomy): domain Bacteria; phylum Verrucomicrobiota; class Verrucomicrobiia; order Chthoniobacterales; family JACTMZ01; genus JACTMZ01. Next base: position 12,916 of record JBBECM010000083.1, read on the forward strand.
GCGCGATGTGCTTGCCACCGCTGGAAAAGACGATGTTGTGCGAAGCGTCCGAGGTGGTGAGCGGACAGTTGGCCGCGTTGCCGCCTTCGTCCGCTTCGAGGTATTTGGCCACCGCAACCCAGCTGCCAACATCGTCCCAGTCGAACCCGGCCTCGAGTTCGAGCACGCGCGCGGCTTTTTCCATGATGGCGTAATCGACGGAAATTTTCGGCAACTTGGGGAAATCCGAGGCGAGCAAAGCGGCGAGGTCATCGGTCGTGCGCATGCGTGCAACGAAGGCGGCAAGTTCCGGCGCGTGCTTGGTCAGCTCGCCCATGATGGCGGGGATCGACCAGATGAACATCCCGGCGTTCCAGCGGAAGTTGCCCTGCTTGAGGAACGCTTCGGCCTGCGCAGCGTCGGGTTTCTCGCGGAAGCATTCCACTTCGAAAATGGCGGGCTCCGTCGTGTTGGCACGCTTCCCCTGCTCGATGTATCCGAAACCCGGGCAGGCCCATGTCGGCTTGATGCCGATGGTGAGCAACGCTGCGGAGGAAGCGGCCGCCTCGGCCCCGGCCAGCAGGTCGCGCCGGAAAGCAGCCGTGTCTTTGATCAGATGGTCGGCGGGCAAAACCGCCATGACGGCCTGCGGATCGCGACGCAGGACGAGTCCGACTCCGAGCGCGACTGCGGGCGCGGTGTCGCGTTTGGCCGGCTCGGCCACGATGTTTTCCGCGGGCAACTGCCGGCAAGCGGCACGCACCGCGGACTCCTGCTCCTGGTTGGTCAGCACGAAGACGCGCTCGGGCGGCACGGCATCGCCGAGACGGGCGATCGTTTCCTCCAGCATGGTGCGGTCGGAGAAAAGTTTGAGCAGCTGTTTGGGACGCGCTCGCCGGCTGTAGGGCCAGAAACGCTCGCCACTGCCGCCGGCGAGGATGAGGACGTAGAGGTCGGGCTTCACCAGACCATGAGACGATTTTGCCGCGCGTGGCGCAATCTTGCGTGTGGAAAATCTGCGCCGGAAGTGCCGGTTCCGGTTGCCACCGGCGGCGAGGTGGAGTATGGGTTCCCCGTTATGGCAACCTTCTTCGACCGTCTATCGCAGAATCTCTCGGGGACCTCCCTTGCCGCCGCGGCGGAAATGGCCGTCGGGGTGGGCGCGGGCCTGCTCGTCGCCGACCAACTCGGCAAAGGCGCCCGCCAACGCATCGGCCTCGTCGCGCTCATCGCAGGATTGGTCGCGACCGTTCCCCTGCTCATCGGCGCGGGAGTGCGAGTCAACCGCGAGCTGGGCGAAGGCCGCCGCACCCGCCGCCGCCTCGAGACCATCCGCCACGATCCCGGGTTTCCGGACGACGGCGACTTCTATTGAGCGGTCCGCGGATCGTTCTGGCTTCCTCGTCACCGCGGCGCAGCGGATTGCTGCGTTCGGCCGGATTGGAATTTTCCATCGAGGCCTGCGAGACCGCGGAAATCCACGACCCGGCCCTCGGGTTGGCCGGCCTCGTCACGGCCAATGCCCGCACCAAAGCGATTTCGGTCGCCGCCGCGCATCCCGACGCGATCGTCATCGGTGCGGACACCCTCGTGTGGCTCGACGGAAGTGCCCTCGGCAAGCCGGCCGATCCGGACCAGGCGCGGCGGATGCTTGGTCGACTCGCCGGACGCGTGCACGAAGTGGCCACCGGCGTCCATCTCGTCCGTCTCGAATCCCACCGGCAGATCGAATTCCACGAAGTCACGCGCGTGCGCTTCCGCGAACTCGACGAAGCCGCAATCGAAGATTACCTGACCCGCGTGCCCGTGCTCGACAAAGCGGGCGCCTACGCCCTGCAGGACCACGGGGAATTGATCGTGGAATCCGTCGAGGGCAGCCGCTCGAATGTGGTGGGTCTGCCCCTCGCGCGCACGCTGGCAGCCTTGCGGAGGTTGATGGACGACGCGTAGGTTGAAAGCATGATCTCTCCCGGCATCACCCGCCACCAAGGGCAAATCGTCGATATTTTCGCGCCACGGACCTACCCGGGATTCATCGAAGTCACGGACGGAAAAATCTCCGCCGTGCAAGAAGACCGCAGCGTGACCGAGCCGTCCTACCTGTGCCCGGGCTTCGTCGATGCCCACGTGCACATCGAGAGTTCCATGCTCACCCCGCCCGAGTTCGCCCGCATCGCGGTGATCCACGGCACCGTGGCCACGGTTTCCGATCCGCACGAAATCGCCAACGTGCTCGGCACGGAGGGCGTCCGCTACATGCAGAAACTGGCCGCCCAAACGCCCTGCAAAATCCATTTCGGCATCCCGTCCTGCGTGCCCGCGACCAACTTCGAAACGGCCGGGGCCATCATGGGACCGGATGCCGTGGAGGAACTCTGCGCCGATCCCTCGCTCGTCTGTCTTTCCGAGATGATGAATTTCCCCGGGGTCATCCACGGCGACCCCGAGGTCATGCGGAAAATCGATATCGCCAAAAAGCACGGCAAGCGTATCGACGGACACGCCCCCGGGTTGCGCGGCGCGGACCTCGCCACCTACGTCGCGGCCGGCATCGAGACCGACCACGAATGTTTCCAGATCGACGAGGCCCGCGAAAAATTGTCGCTCGGACAAAAGATCCTCATCCGCGAGGGATCCGCGGCGAAGAATTTCGAGGAACTGTGGCCGCTTCTCGGCGAGCATCCGGAGTCGTGCATGCTTTGCAGCGACGACAAGCACCCGGACGATCTTCTCAAAGGCCACATCAACAGCCTCTGTGCCCGCGCCGTGGCCAAAGGCATCCCGATTTTTCACCTTCTACGGGCCGCGTGCCTCAACCCGGTGCTGCATTACGGCCTGCGCAGCGGCCTGCTGCGACCCGGTGATCCGGCCGACTTCGTCCGCTTGCACGATCTCACCGGCTTTGCCGTCGCGGAAACCTGGATCGACGGGCGATGCGTGGCGCGCGCCGGGGAGTCGCTCCTGCCGAGGAGCCGTTCGCCCCGCGCCAACAGGTTCCACGCACTGCCGAAAAAGGCGTCCGATTTCGCCGTCCCCGCCGGACGCGGATCGGTCCGCGTCATTGAGGCGCTCGACGGCCAGATCGTGACCGGCGCGGGGGAGGCCGAACCTCTCGTGCGCGACGGCTATGCCTTGGCCGATGCCGCGCAGGATGTGCTCAAGATTGCCGTGGTCAACCGCTACGGCGACGCTCCGCCGGCCGTCGCCTTCGTGCGCGGCGTCGGACTGAAACGCGGCGCGATCGCGTCCAGCGTGGCCCACGATTGCCACAATCTGGTCGCCGTCGGAACAGGTGACGAGGAACTGGCCCGCGCCATCAACCTGCTCATCGCCAACGAAGGCGGCATCTGCGCCGTCGGCGACGGCCGGGACGATGTCCTTCCCCTGCCCGTGGCCGGGCTGATGAGCGATGGCTACGCCGAGGACGTCGCCGCCGGTTACGCCCGCCTCTCGGCCCAAGCAAAGGAACTCGGCAGCACGTTACATGCCCCATTCATGACGCTGTCTTTTCTCGCCCTGCTCGTCATTCCCGCCCTCAAACTGAGCGACCTCGGGCTCTTCGACGGGACGAAATTCGAATTCGCCCCCGTCTTCACCGGCGACCCGACGGTCGGACTTGCGGCAAAGTAGAAGCGGCGTCCCCGCCGCTTAACCCTCTTGGACAAGCGGCGGGGACGCCGCTTCTACTTTTCTCCGAACCCGGAAAACCCGCTCAGATCTTCAACGCTCTGAGCGCGGCCAACGCGGACTTCGGATTACTGACGCGAAGGATGAGCAACCCGCGCACATCGCCCGGGTGGCTGGCGAGGTAGGCGTATTCGATGTTGATCTTCTTTTTGGCCAAGGCCTTGGCGATTTTGGAAAGTGCGCCCGGTTGGTTGCGGTTTTCCACCATGAGCACGTCGCTCTCGACGACGAGCGTGCCGCGCTCCTCGAACAAGTCCAAGGCACGGTCCGGATCGTCGAGCACCAACCGGACGACGTTGTGGTCCGTCGTGTCGGACGTCGACAAACCCCAGATGTTGATCCCCTCCTTGGACAGCACGTCGCAGACTGCGGCGAGGGTTCCGGGTTTATTTTCGATGAAAACGGCGAGTTGGGTGACGATTTTGACCATAAAATGTGCGGATTGCGCGCCGCGCCACGAGGACGCGGTGCTAGACCGAAAGTAGAGCTGTCCCCGTTTTTTCTCAACCACGTTCCTCTCACTGGCATCCGGCGCGCCCCTTGTCTAATTTGGAAGACTCCGACATGTCCTTCCGCCTCGCCTCCCCCCATGCGCCCTGCGGCGACCAAGGGCCGGCCATCGACAAACTCACCCGCTCGTTCGAGGCCGGCAACCGCCACCAGACGCTCCTCGGCGTGACCGGCTCGGGCAAAACCTTCACCGCGGCCAACATCATCCGCAACCTCGACCGCCCCACCCTGGTTATCTCGCACAACAAAACCCTCGCCGCGCAGCTTTACTCGGAATTCAAACAATTCTTCCCCGACAACGCGGTCGAGTATTTTGTCAGTTACTTCGACTACTACCAACCCGAGGCCTATATCCCGCGCACCGACACCTACATCGAAAAAGATTCGTCGATCAACGAGGAGATCGAACGCCTCCGCCTCTCCGCCACCAGCTCCCTGCTCACCCGCCGCGATGTCCTCGTCGTGGCCAGCGTGTCGTGCATTTACGGCCTCGCCTCGCCGGAGGACTACCAGCAGATGCTCCTCCCGCTGAGCACAGGCGCCGACCTCTCGCGCGAGGCTTTCCTCGGACGCCTGGTCGACCTCCTCTATGCGCGCAATGACATCGCCTTCGGCCGCGGAAAATTCCGGGTCCGTGGCGACGTGGTCGAAGTCCACCCCGCCAACATGGACGAAGAAGCCGTCCGTGTGGAATTCTTCGGCGACAACATCGATCGCATCAGCCTCTTCGACCCGCTGACCGGCAACGTCAACAAAACCGTCCCCGGTCTGACCATCTTCCCTGCCAAGCAGTTCGTCACCCCGCAGGACAAACTCCGCCGCGCTCTGGGCACCATCCGCACCGAACTCGACGGACGCCTGGCCGAACTCGAGTCGCAGGGCAAACTCCTCGAATCCCAGCGCCTGAAAATGCGCACCGAGTTCGACCTCGAGATGATGGAAGAAATGGGCTTCTGCACCG
>JBBECM010000084.1:0-18024 GCA_040881855.1 Chthoniobacterales bacterium
TGTGTGGGAGTGGAACGAGAGCGCCTTTGATGGCTCAAATAGCTTGTCGTCCGAGTTTCGCGCGGTCCGCGGTGGCGGCTGGGACGACGCCGAGGGCGGCTTGCGCTCCTCGGGCCGGATCTTCTTCGACCCGTCCAACGAGATCAACTTCCTCGGTTTTCGTGTCGCCAGCTCGGATGTCGAGCCGATCCCCGAGCCGGGCACTTGGGCTGCCATGGTGCTGCTGGCCGCGGGCGGCGCGCTCCGACTCGCTCGCGCACGCCGCCGCGGATGAGCGGTGCCAGTGTCCCCGATTCGTCGACAACCTTGTGGGTCTTCGTGCCAGTGAGGGCGTTTGTCGCGTTCCAGGGCCGGAAGGACTCGAACAGAAGCTAACGAAGGAAACGAAGTCGGCATGTTTTGACCGGTGATCAGCCTGTCCGCCGCCGGCGGATCCCTGTCAGCCGAACCGGGTGGTTTGTCTTGTTTTTGCCCGTCGTAAATTTGCCTTCCTATCTGCTCGGGGAAGAGCAAGGTGCGTGAGTTGCCACTTTTCCAGGTTCCACGGCCGTGAGCCTCTCTCCTTGGTGACGCCGTAGTCTTGCTGGCGAACCCCACGGCCTCACCCACCTACACGAACCATGAAAAATTCCACGCGTCTTGCCGCGGCGCTGTTTGCCGCTTTGACCCTCACCATCCTACCCTCCGCGCAGTCAGACCCTGTCGCGTCATCCGACACCTTCGGCAGCGGCGCCAACACGTTCACCATCGACTTCGTCGACATCGGCAACACGAACAATGCAGCCGACACGACGGGATACGGCGCGGTGCCTTACGAATACCGTATGGGTACCTATGAGATTTCGCAAAATGCAATCGACAAGGCCACGGCCAGCGGATTGACCAATGTGACTGCGGGGGCGTGGATAGGTATCGACCCGGCTGCAAATATCAGCTGGTATGAAGCAGCGGCGTTTGTCAATTGGCTCAGCGACAGCACGGGCAAGCAGAAGGCTTATGACCTGACCTTCAGTAACGGCAGTTGGAGCATGGCGCTGTGGAGCAATGGCCTTGCGTGGACGGCAGGCGGAACCAATCTCTATCGCCACAAGGACGCCCAGTATTTTCTGCCCAGCGAAAACGAATGGTATAAAGCGGCGTATTACAACCCAGGCGGAGCGAATTATTTCGACTACCCGACGGGCAGCGACACGGCCCCGACCGCCGTGGCCAGCGGGACGAGTCCGGGAACGGCAGTTTTCGGGTTCAATGTAGGTGACGAACTTGCCCCGGTAACGAGCGCTGGCGGCCTGAGTCCCTACGGCACGATGGGCCAGGGCGGGAATGTGTGGGAGTGGAACGAAACAGCATCTGATGGCAACAACAGCAGTCCGTCCGAGGCCCGCCTGTTCTGCGGTAGCTCCTATGCCAACAGTCTAAGCGGAATGGCCTCCTCATTTAGAGAAGGGGACAATCCGACTATCGCGGAGAAAACCATCGGTTTCCGCGTGGCCAGTTTTGGTGTCACGCCGATTCCCGAACCGGGCACCTGGATCGTGGCGGCTTTGCTGGTGAGTGGCGCGGCCTTCATGAGCTGGCGCAAGAGGTAAGGATTCGAACAGAAGCTAACGAAGGAAACGAAGTTTCTGCCGACCCGCCGGTCGCGGGGTTGCCACCGCGCCGGGCTCAGCCTGTCCCCGTGCATCCGGTGGTGAACATCGACGGGAAAATCGGGATGCGTAGCCCGCACCCGGCAGACCGCTTAGAGCGACCGACTTATTTGAAGAAGTTGGTGTCGCGGTAGGCACAGAAACTGAAGACGTCGTCGGACGTTTTGAGTCTGGGGTTATCTTGCGTCCGGTTTTGGCCCAAGCTCACCACGATGAACGTGCTCGGGATGTTTTCCCGGTTTCCTTTGTCATAATACTCCAGCTTGCCGCTGTTATCGATGTCCCATTTCATCGAATACTGGTTACCCCAGGGGTCCTTGAAAGTGCCGTCCGGCTTGATCTCGCCTTCCCCGTAGTAGGGACGCAGGTTGACCATGACTTTTTTCCCGTCGTTCAGCTTGGTGGGGGGTCCATACCAGGAGTTGAATTCCCCGTTGGTCGCCTTGCTCGCGGGCCAGCGGTTCATGTTGTCCGCCTTGTATAATGACATGGCCGCGGTCAGCCCCCTCATGTGCTGGTTTTGCACTTTGGAAATCGTGATGCGGTCCATGATGCTGCGGTAGGAACCGACGGATAAGGCGGCGAGGACGGCGATGATGGCAATGACGACCAGAAGTTCGATCAAGGTGAAGGCCCGGCGCACGCCGGATGGGATTTTTGTCTTGCGGGGGGGTGTCATGAATTGGGGAATATTGTTGAAATTACGTCCGGAGCAACAAAAAAAGTATATGGCGCTATTTTTGTTCAATCGAGCGCCGCTGCATGTGGGTCCGGGGTTGGGGATGCGGGCTTGAGCGCGGCGTAGCATCGCGGCCGCGGTGCCGGTGCCGGTGGTAGGATCGTCTCCGGTCTCCGTCGCACCTTGCCGCGGGCGAGCGGGAGAAGGTGAGCGGAGCGGGCCGCGTCGGATGCGGCGGCGGATGGGCCGGTGGAAAGAGAAGAAACCGCGGCAGAGACCGGGCCCTCTCCCTTTGGCCTCGCCAAAACTCGCTCGTGTGGATTAAGAATTTCTTTTCACGGATATGAGCGAGCGTCGTGTGGTCATTACAGGTATGGGGGTTATTTCCCCGGTCGGCAACGATCTGGAGTCCTTTTGGGAGAGTCTCCGGGCGGGCCGCAGCGGCATCACGCGCTACAAGGCGTTCGACTCGGAAAAGTTCGACAGCAAGATCGCGGGCGAGGTCCGCGACTTCGAGCCCACCCGGTATTTCAAGACGCCGAAGGACGTCAAGCGCACCGACCGCTACACGCAACTCGCGGTGGCGGCCGCCAAGATGAGCCTCGACGATTCCGGCCTGGATCTCGCGTCGACCGATCTCGACCTTGCCGGCGTGATGATCGGCAGCGGGGTGGGCGGCCTGCAGACCATGGAGGATCAGGTGACAAAGATGGCGCTGAAGGGTCCCGACCGCACGTCGCCTTTCATGATCCCGATGATGATCAGCAACATGGCCAGCGGCTTCATCTCGATGGAGCACGGTCTGCGCGGACCGAACATGGCCATCGTCACCGCCTGCGCCACCGCGAACCACTGCATGGGCGAGGCTTGGCGCATCATCAAATTCGGCGATGCCGACGTCATGCTGACCGGCGGCAGCGAGGCTTGCATCGTGCCCGTGGGCATCGCGGGATTCTGCGCCATGCGGGCCTTGAGCACGCGCAACGACGAACCGGAGCGCGCTTCGCGTCCGTTCGACAAGAACCGCGACGGCTTCGTCATGGGCGAAGGGGCGGGCGTCATCATTCTCGAGGAATACGAGCACGCGAAAAAGCGCGGCGCCAAGATCTATTGCGAGCTGGCGGGTTACGGATTGACGGCCGATGCCTACCACATGAGCGCCCCGTTGCCGGGCGGCGAGGGGGCCTCGCGCTGCATGGGCATGGCGATGAAGCACGCCAAGGTCAACCCGGGGGAAGTCGACTACATCAACGCGCACGGCACTTCCACGCCGGTGGGCGACATCTGCGAGACCAAGGCGGTGAAGCACGCTTTCGGGGAACACGCGCGGGGCCTGCTGGTCAGTTCGACCAAATCGATGACCGGCCACCTGCTCGGGGCGGCCGGTGCCGTGGAGATGGCCGCCTCTGTGCTGGCCATGCGCGACGGCATCGTTCCTCCGACCATCAACCTCGACCACCCGGATCCCGAGTGCGACCTCGACTACGTGCCGCACCGGGCGCGGGAGAAAAAAGTCAAAGTGGCGATCAGCAATTCCTTCGGCTTCGGCGGGCACAATTCGTCCGTGGTGATCAAGGCGCTCTGAGGTTTTCCGCATGTCATCGGCGCGCACCGGTCCGGACGAATTCACCGGCGTTCCCGAGGTTTTGTCTTCGTTCCGTCCGAAAGCGGCGCTGGTCCTGGGCTCCGGTCTCGGTGGTTTCGCCGACGCCTGCCGCCAACTTTTCGAGGTGTCCTATGCCGGGATCCCGGGACTGCCGGAATCGAAAGTCCCGGGTCACGCGGGCAAATTCGTCGGCGCGGAACTGGGCGGGGTGCCTTTGCTCCTGGCCATGGGGCGGGTGCATTATTACGAGGGGCACAGCGCGCGGCAGGTGGCCGCGCATGTGCGGTTGATGGCCTCGCTCGGGCCGGAGGTGCTGGTCCTGACCAATGCGGCCGGGACGTTGAACCGCGGGTTCGCGCCGGGCGGCTGGATGATGTTGAGCGACCACCTTAATCTTACCGCAGTGTCGCCGCTGGCGGGCGGTCCGAATTTCCACGACATGTCGGAGGTTTACGACGCGCGCCTGCGCGGGCTCTTCCGCGGACTGGCTGCGGAGTCCGGGATGCCTCTCCACGAGGGGGTGTATGCCTCGGTGCCGGGGCCGCAATACGAGACGCCGGCCGAAGTGCGCCTGCTGCGCACGCTCGGGGCCGATGCGGTGGGCATGTCGACCGTCTTCGAGGCCATCCAGGCGCGCGCGCTCGGGTTGCGGGTCGCGGCCTTTTCCTGCCTGACCAACTGGGCGGCGGGGGTGACCGACCATCCGCTCTCCCACGGCGAAGTGATGGCAACGGGCCGCACGGCGGCTGCCGCGCTGAGTCCCCTGCTGGAGACGGCCTTGCGGCACGGTTGGGAGAGCTAAGAGACGCCCCCCGGGCCCGGCAGCATCCTTGCTTCCCCCTGCGGCTGCGGGTCTGATAGTGTCAGCGACCCTCATGGCTGAAGTCGCCGAAGAACAAGAGATCAATGATGTCGATCTCGTGGCCCGCACGCAGGACGGCGACCCGCGGGCCTTCGACGACTTGGTGCGCAAATACAGCCCGCGCCTTTACGGTTTGGTCTACAACATGACCTCCAACCACGAGGATACCAACGACCTGCTGCAGGACATTTTTTCCAAGGCCTACCGGTCGATCCGCGGCTTCAAGGGTAAGTCGAGCTTCTACACCTGGCTGCACACCATCGCCACGAACATGACGATCAACTTCCTGAAAAAACGGTCCCGCACCCGCGGCCTGAGTCTGGATGATGTGGACAACGGGATCCATCACGACCCGGATTTCATCGAAATGACCTCGGGGCCGGACGCAAGGCGAGAGGTCAATCTCAAAGAACTGCAGACAAGATTGAACGAGGCGATGATGAAGCTGTCGAATGAACACAGAGCCGTGGTCACTATGTTCGACATTCAAGGCATGCCTCATGCCCAAATCGGGAAAATCCTCGGGGTTTCCGAGGGGACGGTGCGGTCCCGCCTCTTTTACGCCCACCGCCAGCTGCAAAACCACCTGCAGGAGTTTTTGATTCCATAGCCTATGAATAGCGACGTCCACAAATTGCTGCGCCTCAAGCGCTACGAGCATCCCACGCCCGATTATTTCGAGCGCTTCATCGACGAATTCCACGACCGCCAGCGGTCCGAGTTGCTGCGTCAGCCGGCCTGGAAACTCGCTTGGGAACGGCTGGTTGATTCCCTTCCCGACCTCCGGGTCCCCCGTCTGGCTTACGCCGCGGTCGGTGCGGCCGCCGTCGCGGTTTCCGCCCTCATTCTCATCAGCCAACAAGACCAAGGTCTGCCCGCCACCACACTGGCGCTCAACGACCCGCGTCCGATGGTCAATGTCCTGCCGCCCGGTCGCGGCGACGTTCGCCTGCCTGTCTCCTCGCGTTCCGATTTTCCGCCGCACTACGTTCTCGAGGCCCGGCCGGTGAGCTATGAGTCGCCTTACAGCTTTTAGTCTTTGTGCCGCGCTGCTTGGTGCGGCGCAGGTGAGTCCCGCCGGAGCCAATCCGGCGGGACCGCCGCAGTCACCGGTTCTCGATGGGGACGCGATGGGCGATGCGATCGAGGCGACCGTGGGCAACGTGTTCCGCGGCAGTTCAAACGCCGTGGTCCGTGTCGAGTCCGGCGACGAACTGGGCAAAGTGGCCGGCACCGGATTTTTCATCGATGCCACCGGGCATCTCTACACGCTTTCTTCGGTTGTCGGGGACGGATTGAGCATCAACGTCACGCACGGCGGCCGGTCGATGTCCGCCCGCCTGCTGGCCAAAGACCCGCGCAGCGGCATCGCCTTGCTCAAGGTCGATGAAGCCGGCGGCGCCACACCTTATCTGGCCAAAGGCGACTGCCGTGCGCTCCGGGCGGCCTCGCCGTTGGTCGTTGTCGGGTTCCCCTCCGACCACGAGGTCACGCCGAGTTTCGGCGTGGTCGGCGGTTTCGACCGCCAGTCGAAAGGAAGATTTTTCACCACCACGCACATCCGCGCGAACATCCCCGTGCAACGCGGACAGGCCGGCAGCCCGGCGCTCAATCTCGACGGCGAAGTGGTCGGCGTGCTGGTCAGCGGTTTCGAGGAAGGTTCCGGCTGTTACGTGTTGCCCATCCGCGCCGCCGAGAAGGTGCGTGCCGACCACGCGCGTTTCGGCGAAGTGCGCCACGGTTGGGCCGGTGTGACCGTGCAGGAAATTCCCGAACCGGTGCAGGGCTCGCGCATGGCCATCGACATGGTCGATCCCTCGGGCCCGGCCGCCGCGCAGTTCCGTCCCGGGGATGTTATACTGCAGGTCGGCGATATCAGCGTGCGCGAACCCGAGGACGCCCTCGATGCCTCCTTTTTCCTCACCGCGGGCGACCCCGTGGATGTGAAAGTGGCGCGCGGGGGCGAAGTGCTCATCCTGCCGTTCGTCGCGGGCGAACACCCGGTCGGCCGCAAGCCGAACTTCCAGGCTCTCGGTCCCGGCAGTCTCACCGCGCCTTAAGCGCCGGGGGAAGCGGAGAGGGGAACGCCGCGGCAGACCCCGACGGCCCGCGCTACTCCCCGCCGAAAACGCCCATGCGCCGGAATTTTTCGTAGCGGGCGGAGAGCAATTTGGCGGTTGATTCCTTGGCCAGCGCATCGAGGTTCTGTACGAGGGATTCTTTGAGCAGTCCGGCCGCCGCCGCCATGTCATGGTGCGCGCCGCCCTGCGGTTCGGGCACGACACCGTCAACCAGACCGAGTTCCTTGAGGTTGGCCGCGGTGAGTTTGAGCGCCTCGGCCGCTTCGGGCGCGTGGCTGCGGTGTTTCCAGAGGATCGCGGCGCAGCCTTCCGGGCTGATGACCGAATAGTAGGCGTTTTCCATGATGAGCACGCGGTCGGCCACGCCGATGCCGAGCGCGCCGCCGGATCCGCCCTCGCCGATGACCACGGCGACAATGGAGGTCTCGAGCAGCATCATTTCGCGCAGGTTCACCGCGATGGACTCCGCGATGTGCCGCTCCTCGGCGCCGATGCCGGGAAAAGCGCCGGGGGTGTCGATCAGGGCGACGACGGGCAACCCGAATTTTTCGGCCAGCCGCATGACCCGCAGCGCCTTGCGGTAGCCCTCGGGGTGCGCACTGCCGAAGTTGCGTTTGATATTCTCCTTGGTGTCCCGGCCCTTCTGGTTCGTCACCACCGCCACCGGGCGTCCGTCGATCTTGGCCAGACCGCAGGGCATGGAGGCGTCGTCGCCGAAAAGCCGGTCGCCGTGCAACTCGGTGAAGTCCTCGAAGCACAGGCCGAGGTAATCAAGGGCGAAGGGTCGGGCGGTGTGGCGCGCGATCTGCACGCGTTGCCAGGCGGTCAGGTTCCCGTAGATCTCCTTCTTCAGGGCACCAATCTTTTTCTCGATTTTGCCGACCTCGGAGTCGACGCCGAGACGCGTGCCGTTCGCTTTGTCGCGCAACCGGGCGACTTGCTCCTCCAGTTCGGCGATGGGTTTTTCGAAATCCAGCGGTTGGACTTTCATGGATCGGTATTTTGGCCGGACCGCGGCCTTCTGGGCAGCACAAAAAACGGGACCGGGGGCTCAGAGGAGCCCGCGTTTTTTCCATTCCCCGATATTTTCCCCGGCCGAGCGCCGGGCGGTTTCGAAAGCCAGCTTGAGCAGGGACACTTCCCAAGCGTCGTCCACGCTCTCGATGACGGCCCGCCGCGTGTCGCCCGTGTCGCGGGCCTGGCGCACGGCGTCGGCGATGATGCCGTCGAGGCGGCCGCTGACCACATCCTCGCGCAGGTTGCTCTTGGTGAACTGGAACCCGTAGCGGAGGAACTTGAGATCGTCGCCGTGCTGCTCAAGCCAGTCGGCGAATTCGCGCGCTTTTTCCCCGAAGCCCTCGAGCATGATCTTCGCGTAATGCTCCGGGGTGACGAGGCGCGGGCGTTCCGCCTGCATGGTGCCGCGGCGCAAACGCACGCGATCGACCTCGTCCATCAACTCGCTGACCAGGGTGAAATCGAAGACGGTCGAGCCGAAAGTCTCGATCAGTCCCGAGGGTTCAAGATGCGTGCGCGTGTTTTCCAGCGCGTAGTGGAAGCTGTCGCGGTCCATGGCGAGGGGAAAACGATAAGCGGGCGGCGGCCGGATGCAAGAGACGGCTCAGGTTGACGTTGGACGCCGGGGGCGCCCGCGCTACATTCGGGTCCATGCCCGCGGCTGCTGCACCCAAGCGAGTCAACCTCCGCACTCCGGAGGTCATGGAAGAGGTGCAGGCCGCCGTCGAATCGCACTACCACAGCCCGATGGTCGAGCGTCTCAAGGCTTCGGGCGGCGTGGCCACCTTCGGCGATGTCACCGTGCGCCTGGCCAAGCAATTCGGCTTCTGCTACGGCGTCGAACGCGCCATCGATCTCGCCTACGCGGCGCGCAAGGTTTTCGCCGACCGCAACCTCTTTCTCGTCGGGGAAATCATCCACAATCCGGACGTCAACGCGCAGCTCGCGGCCATGGGTATCCGCACGCTGACCGGACCCTGCAAACTCGCCGAAATCGATCGGCTTTCTCCGGAAGACGTGGTCATCATCCCGGCCTTCGGCGCGGAAATCACCGTGCAGGAACGGATCAAGGCGCGCGGCTGCCAGATTGTCGACACGACCTGCGGCGACGTGATGAGCGTCTGGAAACGCGTCCGGCAATACGCCGAGGATGGCGTGACCTCGGTCATCCACGGCAAGGCCGGGCACGAAGAAACGCGCGCTACGAGTTCCCGCGCGCGCGCGGCCGGCGGCGGCGGCGGGCATTTTGTGGTGGTCTATGACCTGGCCGAGGCGGACCTGGTTTGCCACTACATCCGCGGCTGCGGCGAGCGCACGGCCTTCCTCGACAAGTTCCGCCACTCTGTGTCGGAAGGCTTCGACCCCGATCTTCATCTCGGCAAAGTCGGCGTGGCCAACCAGACCACGATGCTGCGTTCGGAAACCGAGGAGGTGCAGCGCCGCATCCGCGAGGCCGTTGTGGCGCGCGACGGGACGGAGGGAAACTTCCGTGTCTTCGACACCATTTGCGGCGCGACGCAGGAGCGCCAGGACGCGCTCAAGGAACTACTCGGGCAACCGCCCGACCTCATGCTTGTGGTCGGCGGTTACAACAGCTCGAACACCACACACCTCGCCGACATGGGCAAGGAAAAGGTGCCGACCTATTTCATCCTCAATGCCGCGTGCTTGGAGTCATCCGACCGCATCCGGCATTTCGACACGCACCGGCAAGTCGAGACCGAGGACCGCGATTGGCTGCCGTCCGGCCCGGTGAACGTGGGCATCACTGCCGGGGCTTCGTGCCCGAGCAATCTGATCGAAGACGTGCTGCGCCGCCTCATGGAGTTGCGCGGCATCGCGCCCGACAAGACGACCTGACCCGGTCCCCGCCGGGATCCGCCATCACGTCAGCCCGCGGCGCAGAATCTCGACCGTCGCGCCCCGCAGGGATGCGCGCTCCAACAGCTTGAAGCCGTGCTGCCGGAAGAGTTCGCCGGCCGATTCGCTGAAGACATGAAGTTCGCTCTGGCCGGCTACCGCCGCGTGGCGGATGGCCGCTTCGATCAGGCGGTTGGCGTATCCCCGGCCGCGGAATTCCGGAAAGACGTAGAGGCTGGCCAGCCACGGATCGAGATCCCGGCGCGCCTCACAATCGCCGTGGACCAAGCTGACCGAACCGGCCGGTTGTCCGCCCTCGCGCAGCAAAAGCGTGGCGGGCAGCGAGCCGTCGGTTTTGTGCGCACCGAACTCGACCCGCGCCGCCGTGCGGTCCCAGTCGCGGTAAAGATGCCCCCACTCCGCGGCGTGCCGGTCGGCCAACTCGCCGGCCAACGGGTCCGCGCCGTCGAGCATGGTCACCGCGATTTCAGCCATGCGATGCGCGCCTCAAGGGATCGTCGTGACGAGAACCGCGCAGCGACCGGTCGCGGGGGAAACGGCCGGTGCGGCCGATGCGGGCAGCAGGAAGAAGTCGCCGGTTGCGAAACGGGATTCTCCGCAGGTGGCGGCACCGCCCACCACGGTGACCAGGGCGAAGTCGCCGGCCGCCCCGAGGACCTCCGGCGCTTCGAGGATTTTTCTCTCCACGCGGAAGTGCCCGCACTCGGCGACAACCCCGGATTCGACGTGTGCGAGGGGCGGGGCAAAGTCGGCAAAGTCGGTCGAAAGCATCGACTCTTCGATGTGCAGATCGCGCGGCTTGCCGTCCAAGCCGGCGCGGTTCCAGTCGAACACGCGGTAGGTGGTGTCGCTGTTCTGCTGGATCTCGACGATCAAGTTGCCTTCACCGATGGCATGGAGGCGCCCGCTCGGGATGAAAATACTGTCGCCCGCGTGCGTCGGCAACACGTGCAGGCATTCCTCGATTCCGCCCGCGGCCAACTTCTCCGCGAAGTCCGCCCGCGAGACGCCGTTTTTCAGTCCCGCGTAAATCCGGCTCTCCGGATCGCAGGCCAGGAAATACCAGACCTCCGTCTTGGGTTCCCCGCCGAGTTGCGGCGCGACCGCGGCGGGAGGGTGGACCTGCACGGACAAACGGTCGCGGGCGTCGAGCAGTTTGCAGAGCAGGGGAAAGCGCGGGCCGGCGTCCGCATGGCGCGGACCGAAAATTTCCGCGCGATGCCGCGTCCACAACTCATGCAGGGTTTTCCCGGCCAGCGGGCCGCCGTCCACCACGCTCTGGGCTTCGGCCCGGTCAACGACTTCCCACGCTTCGCCGATCGGTTGCCAACCGGGCAAATCGCGTCCGAGTTGCCTCGCGAATTCGCGTCCGCCCCAGACGCGTTCCATGTAGAGCGGACGGAAAGTGATCGGGTTCATTTCCGGGCAGTGTAAATCGACACGATGCCCGCGGCGAGAGGCCGGGCGGCCGCGTGGTGCAGATTATTTTGTTGCATCAGCTCGCACATGGCGCGGCCCGAGGGGAAGGCCTCGATCGAGGTGCCGAGGTATTCGTAGCCTGCACGGTTGCCGGTGATCATGCCGGCCACGCGCGGCAGCACGCGGTGGAGATAAAAGCGGTAGGCGGACGCGAGGGGCTGGCGCGGCAGGGAAAAGTCGAGGACGAGCAAGTGTCCGCCCGGACGCAGCACGCGCGACATTTCGCGTAGCGCCCCGGGCCAGGACTCCATGTTCCGCAGGCCGAAGGCGACGGTCACGGCGTCGAACGAGGCGTCGGCGAACGGTAACCGCGTCCCGTCGGCCACGACAAGCGGGTGCAAACCTTTCCCGGCCGCGACTTGCAGCATGGGATGGCAGAAATCTGCACCGATGATGCGTGCCTCCGGCAATGCTTTGCGCAAGGCCAGCGCGAGATCGCCGCTGCCGGTGGCGAGGTCGAGAATGGTCCGCGGCCGCCACGCCTTGACCATCCGCACGGCACGCGCCCGCCAGAGGAAGTCGAGACCGCCGGACAACACGTGGTTGGCGAGGTCGTAGCGTCCGGCAATGGCGGTGAAAATGCCGCGGACCTTGGCGGGGTTTTGCATCGGGTAAATGCTCACGAGAGGACTCGAACCTCCACGGGTCACCCCATGCGCTTCTGAGACGCACGCGTCTGCCAGTTCCGCCACGTGAGCAGCAGGAACAGTTAAATTGCACCTCCGCCGCCCCGCTGTCCACCGGGAAAACATCCGGGCCGGACAACTTGGGTTGCGCGGCTTTGGCCTTTGCCGTTAGCTAAAGCCATCGCCCTGCAACACTACATCAACGCGGCCCAAGGCTACCTCGAGCTGGGCATGACCGACGAGGCGCTCGCCGAACTGGAGCGGGTGCCGGAGGAGGAACGTGCTCACGAGGATGTGGCGCAGTTGCGGGTCTACATCCTGATGCGGGGGCGGCGCTGGCCGGAGGCATTGGCCGCCTGCGGGTTGCTGCGCGCCGAGCGTCCGGACCTCAGCCTCGGATACATCCACGGCGCCTTCTGCCTGCACGAGCTCGGCCGGACCGCGGAGGCCATGGAACTCCTGCAGCAGGGGCCGCCTTCGTTGCTGCGCGAGCCGATTTATTTTTACAATCTCGGCTGCTACCACGCGGTGCTCGGCAATCCGGAGGAGGCGCAAAGCTACCTGCAGATGAGTTTCAACATGGACGGGAAATTCCGCGAGATCGCCCGCTACGATCCCGATCTGGAAGACGTCATCGGCAAGCTGGCATGATCCGCGTCGACGAAGCCGCCGTGGCGCGCGTGCGCACGGCGTTCGAGGCTAACTTTGCCCGCGGCGGGGAAATCGGCGCCGAGGTTTGCCTCTGGCAGGACGGACGCGAAGTGTTGCGTTTCGGCGGCGGTTGGCGCGATGCGGCGGGGACGCAACCTTGGACCGAAGACACGCTCGTTTTCTCCTGGTCGGCGACCAAAGGCCCGGCGGCGGCGTGCGCGCTGCATGCGCTGCAGGTGGCGGGCGTCCCGCTCGAGGCGCCGGTTGCCTCGGTGTGGCCGGAATTCGGTGCGGCGGGCAAGGACCGGATCACTCTGGCCGGACTGCTCGCCCACCGCGCCGGTCTTTCCGCCCTCGGGCGGGCGGGGCTCGATGTTCTCGACCTCGAGGGCGTGGCCTCCGCGCTGGCCGCGCAGGCTCCGGATTGGGAACCGGGCACGGCGCACGGCTACGCACCGCGGACTTTCGGTTATCTGCTCGACGCCCTCGTGCGTCGCACCACCGGAAAGCCTCTCGGCGAATACTGGCGCGAAATTTTCGGCGCGCCCCTCGGCTTGGCCTTTTGGATCGGGCTGCCTCCCGGATTGGACAGCCGCATGGCCCGCATGCACGCGGCGCGCGCGGAGGACCTGGGCGAACCCGGAGCTTTCGAGCGGGCGCTGGCCGACCCGGCCACCTTGACGGCCCGGTCATTTGCCCGGCCCGAGGGCCTTTCCGGTGCCGCGGCGACCAACCGGACGGAAGTCTGGCGCGCGTCCATCCCGTCCTTCGGCGGCATCGGCAACGCACGATCGCTCGCGCGGTTTTATGAACGTCTTGCCGCCGGGGAATTTTTCCACGGTCCGTGGCGCGAGGCCCTGACCCGTCGCACGAGCAACGGTCCGGATCTCGTGCTGCAACAGCCGACCGCTTTTTCCGCCGGCTTCATGATGGATCCCCTTGATTCCTCGGGCGCCAAAGTGCGCCCGACCTTCGGTCCGTCGCCCGCGGCCTTCGGTCATCCCGGCGCCGGCGGCAGTCTCGCCTTCGCCGACCCGGAAAACCGGATCGGTTTTGCCTACGTGATGAACCGGATGGAAAGCGGCGTCCTGCGCGAGACGCGCCCCGCGCGGCTGGTGCGGGCACTTTATGGAATTGAGGATGGAGGGAGGAGCGCCGAGAGTGCCCGCGGATGATCGCGAAGACGGATAGTTTCGAAGTCCGCACGCGCGGGCGCGGGAGTTACGAAATCACCGGAGAGGTCGTGCGGATCCTCGGGGCCTCGGGCTTGCACGAGGGCCTCGTCACGGTATTCGTGCGGCACACCAGCGCCAGTCTCGTCATTTTCGAAAACGCCGACCCTTCGGCCCGCGACGACCTGCACGAGTTTCTCGACCGTCTCGCCCCCGACGGCCAATCGTGGCATGTCCACACCATGGAGGGTCCCGACGACACGGCCAGTCACCTGCGCATGACCGTGACCCGCACGAGCGAAACCATTCCCGTGGCCGGCGGCCGCATGGTGCTCGGCACGTGGCAGGGCATTTTTCTCCTCGAACACCGCCACGCGCCGCACCGGCGGGAAGTCGTCGTGTCGGTCCTGGGAACCGGCGCGCATCATTGACCTTGGCGCGCCGGTTCTGGGATGCTTGGCGCTTATGAGCAAAGGAATTCTCGAAGGCAAAACAGGGGTGGTTTTCGGCGTGGCCAACAAACGCAGCATCGCGTGGGCCATCGCCAAAGCGTGGAAGGAGGCGGGCGCGAATCTCATCTTCAACTACCAGGGCGAGAGGGTGAAGGGGAACGTCGAGGAATTGGTCGCGGAATTCGGTGCGGACGTCCCGGTTTACCCCTGCGATGTTGCCAAGGACGGGGAAATCGACGCGTTCTTCGACCAGGTAAAAGAGCGCACCGGCCAACTCGACTTGCTGCTCCATTCCGTGGCCTTCGCCCCCAAGGAGGCGCTGGAGGGGGATTTTGTTTCGACCTCGCGCTCCGCGTTTTCCACCGCCCTGGATATCAGTGCCTACTCGCTGGTCGCGCTCTCGCGCGCGGCGGCACCGATGATGACTTCCGGCGGCAGCATCGTGGCCATGAGCTACCTCGGCAGCGTGAAAGTCGTGCCGCACTACAACGTGATGGGCGTGGCCAAAGCGGCGCTCGAATCGTCGACGCGCTACCTCGCCTACGACCTGGGTGCGAAAAAAATCCGCGTCAATTGCATCAGCGCCGGCCCCGTGCAGACGCTGGCGGCGCGCGGCATCGCCGGGTTTTCCTCCATGATGAAAGTCTACGAGGAACACGCCCCGCTCAAGCGCAGTTGCGAGACGGCAGAACTCGGGGCGACCGGTGTTTTCCTCGCCAGCGACGGCGCGGCGTCCATCACCGGCCAGGTGCTTTACGTGGACGGCGGCTACGAGATCATGGGAATGTAAGCGAGTGGACGCGCGGACCATCGACGAACTGCGCCGGCTCGCCGGCATCGACGGCGTGCGGACCGACGACGCTTCCCTCGAGGCGGCGGCGGGGGACAAGTGGTTCGCCCGGAACAGGCCCGAGGCCGTGGTCTTCGCGCGCTCGACGGCGTCCGTCGCCGGCGTGATGAGGATCGCGGCGCGGGACAAGATTCCCGTGACCACCCGCGGGTCGGGTTACGGTTATGTGGGCGGATGCGTGCCGGTGTGCGGCGGGATCGTGCTTTCGACCGCGCGCATGGACCGCATCAAGGAAGTGAGCGCGGAGGATTTCGTCGCGGTGGTCGAACCGGGGGTGATCACCGGGCGCCTGCAGGAAGCGGCGCGGAGCAAAGGTCTTTTTTATCCGCCCGATCCGGCCAGCCTCAAAGACTGCAGCATCGGCGGGAATATCGCGACCAATGCGGGCGGTCCGCGCTGCCTGAAATACGGGGTAACGCGCCATTACGTTCTCGGGCTCGAAGTGGTCCTGGCCGACGGCACGGTGGCGCGCGTCGGGGGGCGGACGCACAAGAACAAGACCGGTTTCGATCTGGTCGGACTGTTCACCGGATCGGAAGGGATGCTCGGGATCGTGACCGAGGCAACGCTTCGTCTGCTGCCGTGGCCGCCGTCGCGCGCGGTGCTTTCGGCGAGCTTTCCCGACATGCGGTCGGCGGCCGCCGCGGTCCAATCGATCTTCGCGCAGGGCCATTTGCCGTCCGCGGTGGAAATCGCCGACCGTTTCACGCTCGAGGCAGCACGCAAGCACGCGGCCGCGGAAACGGCCATTCCGCCCGGGGAGGCGCATTTGCTCGTGGAGATCGACGGACAAGACGTCAGCGTGCAGGCCGAGGTGTCCGGGTTGACCGCCTTGCTCAAGGAGGCGCGCGCGGTTTCGGTCGAGAGCGCGATGACCGGCGAGGGATGCGACCGCCTGTGGGCTTTACGCCGCGGATTTTCCGAATCGTTGAAAGCGACCGGACTGAAAAAACTCAACGAGGACATCGTGGTGCCGCGGGGGAAGCTGGTCGAGCTGGTCGAATTCGGCGCGCAACTCGGGCGGGACTATGACGTTCCTGTCGCCTGCTTCGGGCATGCGGGCGACGGGAATATCCATGTCAATCTGATGGTGGAAAATCCCGACGATCCGTCGACCAAAGAGCGTATGGACCGCGCGCTGGATGCCCTTTTCCGCGGTGTGCTCTCCATGGGCGGGAGCATCACCGGCGAGCACGGGGTGGGGTTGGCCAAGAAGCATTGGTGGAAGGATGCGGTCGAGGCGGGCGCGGACGGGTTGCACCGGCGGATCAAGCGCGCGCTGGACCCGGAGGACCTGCTGAACCCGGGGAAGTTCCTCGACAAGTAGAGGCGTCGGGGACGCCGTTGCCACTCTGCAGCTACATCCGCTCCGGCACGTCGACCCCGAGGAGATCGAGGCCCTGTTTGAGCACGCGGGCGGTGGCCTGGCAAAGGACGAGGCGGGCATGCCGGGTGATTCCTTCGGATTTCAGGACCGGGCAGGCTTCGTAAAAGGTGTGGAAGGCATTGGCGGTCTCGAAAAGGTGGTTGGCCAGCAGGTTGGGACGGAATTCGTGGAGCACGAGGGGCACCGCTTCGCCGAATTGGAGGAGTTTTTTGGCCAAGGCCAGTTCGGCGGGTTCGGTCAGGACGACCTCCTGCGCCGTGCCGAGTTCCGCGCCGAGCTTGCGGAAGATGGAACGTACCCGGACGTAGGCGTTCTGCAGATACGGCGCGGTGTTGCCTTGCAGGCTGAGCATTTTCGACCAGGAAAAGACGTAGTCCGTCATGCGGTGCTGGGAGAGTTCGGCGTATTTGACCGCGCCGAGTCCGATGGTGTGCGCGATGTGGTCTTTCTCCTCGGCGGGCAGTTCGGGATTCTTCTCCTCGATCATGGCGCGGGCCCGGGCCACGGCCTCGTCGAGCAGGTCGCGCAGCGGGACATTGTCGCCCGAGCGCGTCTTCATCAGCTTGTGGTCCTCGCCGAGGATGCTGCCGAAAGCGATGTGCTCGAGTCTGGTCGCCACGCCCATGCGTTGCGCCGCGGCGAAGACCTGCTGGAAATGGAGCTGCTGCGGCGCGCCGGTCACATACCAGACGGCATGCGGGTCCCAGCGCTCGACGCGGTATTCGATGGTGGCCAGGTCGGTCGTCGCGTAGAGGAAGCCCCCGTCGCTCTTGCGGATGAGGCAGGGCTTGTCGGCCAGCCCGGGGATGCCGGGAAAAAAAATGCAGGCCGCGCCCTCGCTGATTTGCGCGACGCCGTTGCCGAGCAGTTTGTCGACCAGCGCGCCCAGAGCCGGATCGTAGAAACTTTCGCCGAGCCGCTCGTCGAAGCGGACGCCGAGTTTCTCGTAGACGTCCTCGAATTCGCTCCACGAGAGATCGACCAGCTGCTGCCAGATGGCGCGGTTCTCGGGGTCGCCCTGCTGGAGTTTGACCAATTCTTCGCGCGCGGCCTTGTGCACGGCGGGGTCAGTCTGCTCGAGGGCGTTGACCTCTCGGTAAAGGCGGGTCATTTCGGCGATCGGATGGCGCCCCAGCGCGGCGCGATCAAGCAGGTGCTTCCACCCGTGGAGGACTTTCCCGAATTGCGTGCCCCAGTCGCCGAGGTGGTTGTCGGTCACCACTTCGTGTCCGAGGAACCGCGCGATGCGGGCCAGCGCGTCGCCGAGGATGGTGCTGCGGATGTGTCCGACATGCATCGGCTTGGCGATGTTGGGCGAGCTGAAGTCGATGACGACGCGTTGCGGGCGGTCTGTTTCCGGAACACCGCAGCGCGCATCGCCCGAGAGGTCGCGCAGGCGGCGGGCGATCCACTGCGGTTTGAGGCGGAAGTTGAGGAAGCCGGGGCCGGCGATTTCCGGTTTTTCGCAGACCTCGCCGGTTTCAAAATAATCAGCGATCCGCGCGGCCAGTTCGCGCGGGTTGGCTTTGGCCTGCTTGGCCAGGACCATGGCCGCGTTGGCCTGGTAGTCGCCGAAACGGGTGTCGGCGGCGGCGGTCACTTCGCCGCGCTCGGGGGGCAATCCGCACGCGA
>JBBECM010000085.1:0-35782 GCA_040881855.1 Chthoniobacterales bacterium
ACGAAGTCCAGACCGGCTTCGGCCGCACCGGCACGCATTTCTGGGGCTTCGAAACACAGGGCGTCATTCCCGACATCGTCACCATGGCCAAAGGCATCGGCAACGGTTGCCCCCTCGCCGCGGTTGTCACCACCCATGAAATCGCGCAGTCCCTCGTCGGCAAAGTCCACTTCAACACCTTCGGAGGAAACCCCGTGGTCAGCGCCATGGGCAAAGCCGTGCTCGAAGTCATCGAGAAAGAGAACCTGCAGGCAAACTCACACAAAATGGGTCAATACATCCTGGCCGGACTGAACAAGCTGAAGAAGAAGCACAAAATCATCGGCGATGTCCGCGGCAAGGGCCTCATGCTCGGCATCGAAATGGTCAAAGACCGCAAGACCAAGGAGCCCGCCACCGCCGAATGCGCCCAAGTGCTCGAAACGGCCCGAGACCTCGGACTCCTCCTCGGCAAAGGCGGATTGCGCGGACAAGTCATCCGTTTCGCCCCGCCGATGTGCATCAACAAAGCGGATGCCGACTTCCTCCTCGAAGTCCTTGACGAAAGCTTCAGCCGGCTATGAGCAAAAGACGGACACGCGAGCCGCGTGTCCCTACCCGGGTAGGGACGAGCCGCCGGCTCGTCCGCCCCCAATGAGCGACCTCCTCGCAGAACTCATCGAAGCACGCCGCGCCGGACGTCCCTGCGCACTCGCCACCGTAGCCGCGACCAAAGGCTCGGTCCCGCGCCATCCCGGCGCCAAAATGATCGTCTACGCCGACGGATCCATCTCCGGCACGGTCGGCGGTGGCAAATTCGAATCCCTCGTCCTGACCGAAGCACTCGCCTGTCTTGACCGCAACGAACCCCTGCTCAAGACGTGGCCCCTGCGCGAAGACCAACCGGACTCCTTCGGGGCCATCTGCGGCGGCGAAGTCACCATTCTAATCGAACCGCAATCCCCCGCCCACCACCTGCTCATCGTCGGCGGCGGACACTGCGCCCAAGCCATCGCCAAGCTCGCCGCCGGATGCGGATTCCACGTCACCGCCCTCGAGGACCGCGAAGATATCCTCGGAAAATGCGAAGCCGCCCACCAGCGCCTGACCGATCCGGCCCCAGCTTACATCTCCTCGCGCCACTGGAAAAAAAACGACGCGATGGTCATTGTCAGTCGTCATTACGACATCGACCGCGAAGCCCTCGCCGCTGCGCTGCAGCACGGAGCCCCCGGTTACCTCGGCATGATCGGCAGCAGACGCAAAGTCCTCCAGGTCTACGACCGGCTCAAGGCCGACGGCTTCACCGCCGGGCAACTCGCCGCCGTCCACGCTCCCATCGGTCTCGACATCGGCGCTGATTCCCCCGCGGAAATCGCCGTGAGCGTTGTGGCGGAAATTCTCGCAGTCCTCCGCCACACGTCAGGAAGCTCCCTGAAGCTCGCGGCGAATCTTTAGTCAGCCTTTTGTCTCCAAGTCAGCGAGCAGTCGCGCGGCGGCGTCCGGAATAACCGTGCCGGGGCCGAAAATCTCGGCTGCGCCGTTCTGGTGGAGGAATTCGTAGTCTTGGTGCGGGATGACGCCCCCGATCACGACAAGGATATCCGGACGCCCGAGCTTGTTCAGCTCGGCGACCAGCTGGGGCAGGAGCGTTTTGTGCCCGGCAGCCAGCGAACTGAAGCCGACGATGTGCACGTCGTTCTCCACCGCCTGCCTGGCCGTTTCCTCGGGCGTCTGGAAAAGCGGACCGATATCGACATCGAACCCGAGGTCGGCGAAGGCGGTGGAAACAACCTTGGCCCCGCGGTCGTGCCCGTCCTGACCGATCTTGGCCACGAGCATGCGAGGACGGCGTCCGTGGCGCTTTTCGAAGTCCGCGCTCATGCGCCGCACTTCGGCGATCTGTTTGTTTTCGCCGAACTCGCGCCCGTAGACGCCGGAGATGGATCGGACCACGGCCATGTGACGACCATACACTTTTTCCATCGCGTCGGAAATCTCCCCGAGCGTGGCGCGGGCCCGGGCGGCCTCCACGGCAAGAGCCAGGAGATTCCCCTGGCCACTCTCCGCAGCTTTGGTCATGGCCTCGAGGGCTGCCGTCACCTTGGTGTTGTCGCGCTCGGCGCGAAGCTTCTTCAGCTGCGCGACCTGCTCTTGGCGAACCGCGGTGTTGTCCACCTCGAGAATGTCGAGCGGGGCTTCCTCGGAAAGACGGTATTTGTTCACCCCGACGATGGTCTCGTGACCGGAATCAATGCGCGCTTGGCGCCGCGCCGCGGCTTCCTCGATGCGCATCTTGGGCAATCCGGTGTTGATCGCCTTGGCCATGCCGCCGAGTTTCTCCACCTCGACGAGATGCGACCACGCGCGTTCCATCAGGTCGCGGGTCAGGCTTTCCACGTAATACGACCCGCCCCACGGATCGACCGTGCGGCAGATGCCGGTTTCGTTCTGCAGGAAGATCTGCGTGTTGCGCGCGATGGCCGCGGAAAAATTGGTGGGCAGGGCGATGGCCTCGTCGAGCGAATTGGTGTGCAAAGACTGCGTGCCGCCGAAGGCCGCCGCCATGGCCTCGACGCATGTACGGACCACATTGTTGTAGGGATCCTGCTCGGTCAGGCTCCAACCGGAGGTCTGCGAGTGGGTGCGGAGGGCCAGCGACTTCGGATCCTTCGCCCCGAGACCGCGCATCAGTTTGGCCCAGAGCACGCGCGCAGCCCGCATCTTGGCAATCTCCATGAAAAGGTTTTTCCCCTGGGCCCAGAAAAACGAAATGCGCGGGGCAAAAGTGTCGATCGGGATGCCGGCTGCCACGCCCGTGCGCACGTATTCGACCCCGTCGGCCAGCGTGTAGCCGATTTCCAGATCGGCCGGCGCACCCGCTTCGTGCATGTGGTAACCGGAAACGCTGATGCTGTTGAATTTCGGCATCGCCTTCGAGGTGTAGGCGAAAATATCGGCCACGAGGCGCATCGACGCCTCGGGCGGGTAAATATAGGTATTCCGCACCATGTATTCCTTGAGGATGTCGTTCTGGATCGTGCCGGTCAGCTTTTCCGGCGGCACCCCCTGCTCCTCGGCGGCCGCGAGGTAGAAGGCCATGATCGGAATCACGGCGCCGTTCATCGTCATGGAAACCGACATTTTATCGAGCGGGATGCCATCGAAGAGCATCTTCATGTCGAGGACGGAATCGACAGCCACCCCCGCCTTGCCCACATCGCCGACCACCCGCGGGTGGTCGGAATCGTATCCTCGATGGGTGGCGAGGTCGAAGGCCACGCTCAATCCCATCTGGCCGGCGGCGAGGTTGCGGCGGTAGAAAGCATTGCTCTCGCGGGCGGTGGAAAAGCCCGCGTATTGGCGGATGGTCCACGGACGGACGACATACATCGTGGGATAGGGTCCGCGCAAAAACGGGGGAAGGCCGGCGGTGAAACCGAGCTGCGGGCAATCCGCGCGATCGGACGGCCCGTAAAACGGTTTGACCGCGATATGTTCCATCGTTTCCCCGGACGGCGCCCCGCCGCGCGCCGCAGCGGGGCCGGCAACCGGCTCAGGCGCCCCGGCCAAATCTCCCAGTCCGGACTGCGCTTTTTCCCAGGCAGCTTCGCCGATCTCTTTGCTTAAGGATTCGACAAACCACGAACCCCCGCCCGCATCGGCCACCCCGGCAAGAAGGCACTCCTCGCGGAAGATGCGTTGCGTGTTGACGGCCAGCCGTCGCGAAAACTCGGCCTTGCCGCCGTCGAAGGGAAGCACGGTCAAGCTGTCACAACCGCCGAGCACCGCCCCGCAGGCGGCCACCGTGAAGCGGAGAATGTTGGTGTGCGGGTCCTCCCCTTCGCGGGCGCAGGGCGGAGTGACCGCGTGGATGGTCATCCGCGCCGAGGCCGGCGATCCGCCCAGCGCGGAAACGATGCGCGCCCAGCCGTGCCGCGCGGCGCGGAGCTTCGCCATTATAACAAAAAATTCTCCGGAGGCGGCGAGGGTGAAGCGGATTTTCCCGGCCGCCCCGTCAATCGGTTGACCGGCGGCTTGGAGCGAGCGCAGGGCCTCGAGACCGCGCATCCAAGCGAAGGCCACCTCCGCCGCGGCGCCATCGGCGGCGTGCACGGAAGCATCGACCCGCACTCCCCCCTCGGGCAAAGGAGATTCCCCCTCCGCTATGGTGGTCCAATCGGCCAGCGCCTTGCCGCCGCGCAGGTAGGGAAACACGCCGGGATCGGCCTCGCCACCGGACAAGATCGCGGAATTTTCATCGGTGTAGATCGGCCCGACCGAAAGACCATCCGGCATCGCGGAGTCGAGACCGGCCAGGGGCTTGCCCTTCAATGCGGCTTCAGCCGCGATACGCCAATCGGCGAGGGACGAGGGCGGGAAATCGGAGAGATCGAGTTTCTCCGCAAAGAGGCTGCTCATCTGGCCACCTCCTCGACTTCAACCGTGTGTTTTTTTCCTTCGATGTGCATGAGGTATTTTTTCGGACGCGAACCGGACTTCACGACGGGCCCGCCGGCAGGCGCAGCCGGCTTTTCACCGCGCAACAGCCTCTCGGTCTCGACCGGAAACATGGCGAAAAGCACCGCCGTCTCGTCGTCGTCCGGCAGATCCTTCTCCTGGAGCTTGTCGTGCAAGGCGGACAGACCCGGCCCGAGCAGATCGGCCGGACGCACGGTGACAGCCTTCTTGCCGCTTTGCTTTTCGACCAGCGCGAGAAGTTCACCATCCACCGGCCCGGGCGTCTTCCCGTATTTCCCGAGGACAACGTCCTGCGCCGGCTGCGAAATCATTTTCCAGCGTCCGAATTTCACGTTGAGCATGGCCTGCGTGCCGACGATCTGGGAAGTCGGCGTGACCAGCGGGATGTAACCGAGCGCGGCGCGCACGGCAGGCATTTCCTTGAGAACTTCGTTATAGCGCTCGGCCATGCCCTGCTCCTTGAGCTGGTTGCGGAAGTTGCTCAGCATGCCGCCCGGCACCTGGTAGGTCAGGATATCGACATCGACCCGTTCGTTGGCCGGACTGGTGAAGGCCTTCAAGTCCGCATAGACCATCTCGAAATGGGCGCGCAGGCGCGCGAGGCGGCCGCGATCGTAGTCCGGACAGCGCGGATGCCCCGCAAGCAGGGCCATCATGCGCAGGGTGTCCGGTTGCGACGTGCCGTTGGCGAAAGGGACAATCGACGTCTCGACCACATCCACGCCGGCCTCGACCGCAGCCAGATACGAGGAGGCAGCCAGGCCCGCGGTGTCGTGGCTGTGCAGGATGACGGGGACACTGACGCGCTTTTTCAGCGCGGAGACCAGGTCGTAGGCCACCTTGGGCGTGATGAGACCGGCCATGTCCTTGATGCTGACCGACTGGCAGCCGAGATCGACGAGGTCTTCGCCGAATTCGACAAAGGCCTCGACGGTATGGACCGGACTGATCGTGTAGCAAATTTCCCCCCGCGCGTGCTTGCCGCAAGCCAGCGTGCTGCGGACGGCCGTCTCGAGGTTGCGCGGATCATTGAGCGCGTCGAAGATCCGCAGCACATCCATCCCGCGGCCGGCCGTGCAACGGATGAAGGTCTCGACGACATCATCGGGAAAACTCGTGTATTGCACGATGTTCTGACCCCGAAGCAGCATGCCGTGGGGTGTTTTCGGTGCGCCTTTTTTCAGCGCGGTGATGCGCTCGAAAGGATTTTCCCCGAGGTAGCGGAGGCAGGCATCGATGGTGGCCCCTCCCCAAGTCTCGAGTTGGTAGAAACCCAAAGCATCGAGATCCTCCAAAGCGGGGAGCATCTGCGCGGTCCGCATGCGCGTGGCAGCGAGGGACTGGTGTCCGTCGCGGAGCACCGTGTTGGTGAACTCGACGCGCTTCATTAGCTGTGCTAATAGTCAGCATGCAAACCGCCCCGACGGCAAGTGCAAACCGGTCCGGTCGATCTTTCCAGCAAGCCTCGTTTGGCGCTACGTTGCAATCGTGAATCCGGACCAAGCCGCGGCCGATTGGGAGAAATTGCGCACTTGGACCATGCCTTTCGGCCGCTACCGGGGGCGCGCGCTGCATGCGCTGCCGGCCGAGTATCTTTGCTGGTTCGAACTCAAGGGATGGCCGTCGGGCGACCTCGGACGTCTCCTGCAAATCGTGCTCGAGGCCAAACGCCAGGGCGCCGATCACGCTTTCGACAGTCTGCGCGGTTGAGAACCGGGGCGGATGCGTAAACCGCATTTGCCTCCGGACGGGGACCGTTTTACACTGCTGTGATGAAAGCCCTGCTGCTGACTTTCGTCCTGCTCGTTGCCGCCCTGACTCCGGTCCGGGCCCAAGGCAAAGACTGCGGTTGCCAAGCGAAGTGCTCGCCGACCTGCCAGTGCAAGCATGAGGAGAAGACAAAAGCGCCGTGAACTCCCTCGACCCGCGGGCCAAACGTTTCCGCGCGGCCGACAAATGCCTCCAGCAGGCGAAACTGGCCCTGCAAGGCGCGCAGATTGCCCTGGCCGACCTGCCCGGCTCGCGACACTCCGCGCTTTCAGCCGCGCTGGAATCGATCGACAATGTTTCACGCGAAATCGACAATGCCGCTGCATCGCTCGATGACGCACGTTTGGAATCTACGGAGGAATAAACCATGCAACTCGGAATGATCGGACTCGGCCGGATGGGCGCCAATATCGTGCGGCGCCTCATGCGGGAAGGACACACCTGTGTCGTTTATGACACCCACCCAGACGCAGTCGCCGCCCTGGTCAAAGAGGGAGCCACCGGCGCCTCATCGCCGGAGGAGTTCGCGGCCAAGCTGGAGAAACCGCGCGCCGCCTGGATCATGGTCCCCGCTGCGGTGACGGACAAAGTCATCCAGTCCCTCCTCCCCCACTTCGAAAAGGATGACATCATGATCGACGGCGGAAATTCCTACTTTCGCGACGACCGGCGGCGGGCCAAGGAACTTCAGTCCCGGGGCATCCACTACATCGACTGCGGCACCAGCGGCGGCGTGTGGGGCCTCGAGCGCGGCTATTGCCTGATGATCGGCGGCGAAAAGGGGCCGGTGCAGCACCTTGATCCGATCTTCAAGACCATCGCCCCCGGACGCGGCGACCAGCCCCGCACGCCGGGTCGCGAGGCCGCGGGCGGGACGAGCGAAGACGGCTACCTGCATTGCGGACCGGCCGGCGCCGGGCATTTCGTCAAGATGGTCCACAACGGGGTGGAATACGGCATGATGGCCGCGCTGGCCGAGGGCTTCGACATCCTGAAAAACGCCGATGTGGATTCGCGCCCGGTCTCCCACGATGCCGAGACGGCGCCCCGCATGGGCGACGACCTCGACTACCACCTCCCCATCGGCGAGATCGCCGAACTTTGGCGCCGCGGAAGCGTGGTGCAGTGCTGGTTGCTCGACCTGATCGCCGTTTCGATGGTCGACGATCCGGAGTTGCAAAAGTTCTCCGGACGCGTCTCGGACTCCGGCGAAGGACGCTGGACAATCATGGCCGCCATCGAGGAAGGCGTCCCCGCCGACGTTCTCAGCGCCGCGCTCTACGCGCGCTTCCGTTCGCAGGAACCGGCATTTTCCGACAAGGTCTGCTCCGCCATGCGCTACCAGTTCGGCGGACACCTTGAGAAGGCGGCCGGCGGGTGAGCGCTTTTAATTGCCCGCGATCAATCCGTTGACGAAGCGGATGGCCAGTCCGAGCAGCGGCAAGTGCTGGTAAATGCCGGTGGCGGGATTCCAAAAGTCCTGGTGCAAAACAATGCGACCCTCGTCGTCAAAGCGGAGTTGCGACACTCCTTCCGTGATGATCGGCTGGCCACCGGCCAGGTTTTTCGCCCGGATCTCCATCGTCCAGCGCACATAGCAGTCGGAACCGGAGACGGCCACGTCGTTAATCTTCGCACTCACCGCCTCCGCACCCTCCGCGGTCTTGAGCAGGTATTTCTCGATGGCATCGATGCCGGCCTCGGTGGCGATGGTGTCGTTGAACCACGCCCCGGGTGCGTAGACCTTGCGCGCGTTGGCCGAGACGTTGGAGGGCGAAAGATCACCGTAGAGTCCGGCGAACCCTCCCACCGCCGTGCGGGCGGCCTGCGGCGTGAGGACGATGCCCGGCCGCGCGGCCAGCGCCGCGCGGTAGTCTTTGGTAAAATCGGTCGGGCCGCCGGAGCAACCGGCGAGGATCAGCGAGGCAGTCAGGGTGAGGACGGGGATCTTCATGGCTTAGTTTCGGGTCTGCACGGTGCGCTGGCAACGGCTTCCTGCAGCATGCGGGTGAAGCGCGGTTTCACCTGCGCGTAGAACGGATAAGTTTCTTCGGACTCCGGCGGCCGGAAGCGCCAATGCCGGTAGGCCCAGAGCCAGGCCTCCGGCTGACGCCGGACCTGGGGCTCGAAAAAGTCCCAGCATTTTTGCACGATCTCCTGTTCGGTCGCGTCAGCCGGAAAATAAAGCGGATCATGCGCGATGGTCCGGTAGCGGCCGTCCGGCAAAGGCACGCTTTCGATCGGGATGACGGGCAGACCCGTGTGCTTCTGCAGCATGGCGTGAATTTTGGCGGCCGGACGCCAGCGACCGAAAGAACGCAAAGGCACGGACGGGTCCTTCGGGTCGAGTTGCAGGTCGAAAAGAATGCCGATATTCCCCCCCTTGCGTAGATGTTTCAGGGTCACGAGCATGGAGCGTTCCTGCGAGATGATGCGATGCCCGCTCAGGGCCCGCAGCCGGTCGAAGATGGGGCCGAGCAACGGATTGCGGAACTGCTGTGTCACGATGCAACCGGGCAGGCGCTCGAATGCGCCGGCAATGCTCAGCCACTCGAAATTGCCGTAGTGCAGGCAGACGAAAATTCCGCCTTTGTGCTCTTGGTTGAGGGCACGCGCTTGCTCCCAGCCCTCCATCACCATGTATCGGTCGTAGTTTTTCGCGGTGAAGTTGGACGCCCAGAAGAGCTCGAGCATGGTGCGCGCGAAATGGACCACGGAACGGCGGGCGATGCGGCGGATTTCCTCAGGGCTTTTTTCGCGGCCGAAAACCATCTCGAGGTTGGCCACGGCCACCTCGCGGCTGCGGCGGTCGAGATAGAACGCGGCACTGCCGAGGATCCCGGCCAGCCATCGCACCAGCGGCAAAGGCAGGAGCGGAACCAAACGTGAAACGGTCCAGAGCCCCGCGAATTCCAAGCGATACCTCGCCCGCCGCCACCAAGGCAGCTCGGGCCACGGCGTGAGGGTCTGGCCGACGGCTTCAGGCATTGCTCTCGGCGTCGAGGCGCGGGAAGACCGGCGTGGGTTCCCCGAGTTGGTGACCGGCAGCCAGCGCTCCCCACGCCACGGACAAATTCCCGGGGAAGCCGAGTTGAGCGAGCAGCTGGTCGGACGATTTCGGGATGACGGGATGAGCCAAGGCAGCCGCCAGACGCGAGGCTTCGACCAGCACGGCCAGCACTTCGTCGAGGCGCGCGGACTGCGCCGGATCTTTGGCCAGCTTCCACGGCGCGGAACTCTCCACGAACCCGTTGGCTGCGGCGATCAGCTCCCAAGCGGCCTCCAGCGCGCTGTGGACTTGGTAGCTGTCCATCGCGATGTCGAAACGCCGCGCCGCCTCGGTGCCGAGCGTCTCAAGCGCCACGGCGTCTTCGGACTTGTCGGCCGGTGCGGCGGCCAGCGTGCCCCCGCGGTAGCGGCGACCCATGCTGACCGTGCGGTTGACCAGGTTCCCGAGGTCGTTGGCCAAATCGGCATGGTAACGGGCACGCAGGCGTTCCTCGTTGAAGTCGGCGTCCTGCCCGGTGGCGATGTCGCGCATCAGGTAGTAACGCAACGCTTCCGCCCCGTAGCGGTCGGCCAGCGCATCGGGATCGACCACATTGCCCGCACTCTTGCTCACCTTGGCCCCGCCGAGATTCCACCAGCCGTGAACGAGAAGCTTCGGCATCGCCCCGATGCCGGACGCTTTGAGCATGATGGGCCAGTAAATCCCGTGCGCCGGCACGAGGATATCTTTGCCGATGACGTGCGCATCACACGGCCAGAGGCCGGCGAAATCCGGCAGCGATGAACCGTCCTTCGCGCGATAGCCGGCGAAAGTGGCATAGTTCATCAGGGCGTCGAACCAGACATAAGTGACATAATCGCGGTCGAAAGGCAGTTCGATGCCCCAGCCGAGGCGCGACTTCGGACGCGAAATGCAGAGGTCGCCGGCCTCTTTGGCCACGGCATTGGCCAGCTCGTTGCCGCGGAAAGCCGGGTAGACAAAGTCCGGATGGGTCGCGATGTGCTCCGCGAGCCACGGACGGTATTTCGACAGCCGGAAATACCAGTTCTCCTCCTCGATGAAGACAACCTCGCCCCACTCCGGACCGAACTCGCCCTGCTCGTTGCGTTCTTTGTCCGTGAGGAATTGTTCCTGGCGCACACTGTAGTGCCCGCTGTGCCGCGCTTTGTAGAGATCGCCCTGGTCATGCAGATGCTGCAGCACCTCCTGCACGGCGGCGATGTGGCGCGGGTCGGTCGTCTCGGCCCAACCATCGTAGTCGATGGCCAGCTTCTCCCACAGCGCCTTGAAGCGTGCGGTGATCTCCCGCGCGAACTCCGCCGGGGCCACGCCCGCTTTTTCGGCCGACTGCTGCACCTTCTGGCCGTGCTGGTCGACACCCGTGAGAAAAAATACCGGCCGTCCGCGCTCGCGATGCCAGCGGGTGATCACATCGGCCAGAACTTTCTCGTAGGCATGCCCGATGTGCGGCGGCGCATTCGTGTAATCGATCGCCGTGGTGATGAAAAATGGTTTGGCGGACATCAGTCGTTCATCAAAGCCGCACCGCGCCCCCGACCCAACGCCAAAATGACGCGGCGGTGGCTGCGTTCACATCATGGGACGCAGCAGTTGCAGACCGGAGGCCTCCCGCGCGGCCGCCAGCCACTGCGCGAAAAGAAGCATCTCTTTGCCCTGCAAAAGACCCTGCTCCATGCGCGGCCGTTGTTCGGCCAGCGTCCCGGCGTCGGGTTGGCGGCGTTCGACCACGTAGGCGGCGAACCCGCCGTCCGGCCCCGGCCGGAAATCGCCCAGTGTGCCGTCCGGTTGCTCCATCACCGCCATGGCCACCTGCCTCTGCTCGGCGGTCGCCTCCCCGGCGAAAACGGTGATCCCCTTGAGCGTCTCGGTCTTCACCTTGGCCGCCTTGGCGGCATCGGCAAAGGATGTGCCGGCAGCCATTTTTTCGCGGATCCCGGCAATCGCTTTTTCCGCGGCCTCGCGCACGGCGGCTTCGCGCTTGCGACCGGCCAAACCGTCGCGCAGGTCGGCCCGGGCCTCCTCGAAAGTCAGCGGACGAGCCGGCTGAACTTCCGCCACCTCGATGACCGCGTAGCCGTCCTGTCCGAGTTCGACGATTTCGAAGTTGCCGGGAACGGACGGCAAACGGAAGGCCACCGCGGCGGCGGCCGGGACAACTTCGCCGTCGAGATCGGCCAAGGCCCCTTCCGTGCTGCCATCCGGGCCGAAGAACGGCGTGGCGCGGACCTCCAGGCCCAGCGCCGCGGCGGCGGCTCCCAGACCCGTCCCCTCTCCCAGTGCCTGGGCCAGATCTCCGGTCTTGGTGGCCAGCTTTTGCATCGCGTCGACCCGCGGCTTGTCTTTGAGTTCCTTTTCCTCCGGCGAAAGCACCAAGGCCGCGTAGCGGATCGAACGTTTCTCGGGGGCCTGCAAGGTGGTCTGCGCCCCCTCGAAGGCTTTCCGCAATTCCGCGTCATCGACCTCGACCCCTGCGGCCACGGAGGCCGCGTTGAAACGGAGCACCTCGACGTCGGCGGGCGCAACCCTCTGCAACGCGGGCTCCAATTCGCCCGGCAACAAAATGGCCGGCGACTCCACGAGCGATTTCAACTCCTCCAAACGCAAAGAGTCTTTGATCACGTCTTCCAGCTGCCGCTCGGTGAAACCGCGCGGCGCCAACTGCTCCTGCATGAAGCCCGAATATTTCACCGGGTCGAATTTCCCGTCGGTCTGGAAAACGGGCAACGCCTTGATGCGTTCGACAACGGCTGCGTCGCCGGGCTCGACGCCGAGCTGCCGTGCCTCGTGCTGCAGGACCATGAGGTTCCAAATGAAATTGTTGGCCGCCTCGTCCTCCGTCTGGGCTTGGCCGGAAAGATCGCGCACCAAGTCGAACTGCCCCAAAGCGAGCGCCAACTGGTAGACGCGGACAGCCCTCTCGATATCCACGGTCATGACGTCCCTCCCGTAAATGCGGGCCACGATATTCGAACCGACCCGGTCCATTTCCGTGGTGTTATACAAAAACGCGAACGCGATGATGGTGAGGAAGGCGATGAGCACCATGAGCCAGCGCTGGTGCTTGCGGATAGTCGTGAACATGGGATGTAAAGGTTGAAAAAAGGCGAGCCTTGGATTATCTCAACCCTTTCAGGATGAAAGCAAGCCCCCTCCCCGCACTCCTCGCGCTTGCCTGCCTCGCCACGACCGGCCCGGCCGCCGCGCAGGACGCAGTCGTTCTCAAAAACGGCACCGCCCGCGAGGGCAAAATCACCGGGGTGAGCGGCGGCAACGTCCGGGTGCAAACCCCGAACGGCACCACGGGCACGCCGATCTCGGACATTCGGGAAATCCGCATGGCCGCGCCCCCGGAATTCGACGCCGCCGCATCGCAACTCGCCGCCGGCGATGCCCCGGGCGCGGTGGCCGCCCTGACCGCCGTCAACGAGAAGTTCTCCGGCCTCCCGGCCGCCTGGGCCGAACGCGCCGCCGCCCTGCTCGGCGATGCCAAACTGGCGGCCGGCGACAAGGAAGGTGCGGCCGCGGCTTATGACAATCTGACCAAGACCTACCCGCAGGCCACCGCGCTGGCCAACCTCGGCCGCGCCCGTCTGGCCGTCGATGCCGGGAATTTTGCCGAGGCCGCACCGCTGCTCGCGCCCTTGCTGGCTGCGTCGGACCAGGTGGTTTTTCCCCCGCCGGCCGAAGGCCCGGCACTCTGCCAGGCCAACTACCTGATGGGCCGCGTGGAGGAGGCCTCGGGCGACCATCAGTCCGCCCTGACCAGCTACCTGAAGGCGGCCGCCCTTTTTCCCTTCGACAAAAACGCCGCGAGCGATGCGCAAAAACGCGCCGATGCCCTGCGGGCCGAGCACGCCGGCTTGATCGCACCTTGATTTTCCCTGATACCAAAGCAGCCATGATTCCTCACCGCTCCCTTCCCGTTCCTCTCCTCCTGCTCGCCGGCCTGATGGCCGCACCGACTGCTCGCGCGGCGGAAACAGAGGGGGGAAGCACCTCGATCATCGAGATGATCCTCCACGGCGGGCCGCTCATCATCATGATCTGGCTGGCCATCGTCGCCACGTCCATCGTCATGGTGACTTTCATTATCCAACTTTTCCTCCAGGTCCGCCGCCAGAGTCTCGCCCCGAAAGCCCTTGTGGACGCTCTGGACGAATCACTGCGGGCCGGCAATTTCCAGGAAACCTGGGAAACCTGCCGCGCCAACCCCAAAACCTACATCGCCGCCGTGCTCGGCGGGGCGCTCGAACGCATCGGGAGGGGCAAAGATGCCACGGACAACGCCCTCATCGAGTTGGGCGTGCGCGAGTCGCAGGTCTTCAAGACGCGCAACAGCTACCTTTCCGTCATCGGCGTCATCGCACCGATGATCGGTCTGCTTGGCACGGTCATCGGCATGATGGGCGCCTTCGCCGTCCTCGGGCAATCCGGCGTCTCCGACCCGCGCAAGCTGGCCATGAGCATTGGCGAGGTGCTGCTCGCCACGGCCAGCGGCCTCTTCATCGCCATCCCTGCGTTCATCTTTTATTACTACTTCCGCAACCGGATCAACGACGCCACGGTTTACGCGGACAGCGAATTGAACCACCTGGTCGAGGATATACCGTTCGATGAAGTGCAGGGCCTGCGCATCGGGGAAAACTTCAACGCCGGCGACGGCCTCACCGCCGGATCCCCGCAGTCGAAGGTCTCCCACAAGGTCTCCATGCAACTTTCGACCAACTGCCCCGTCTGCCAGGCGGCCATCATGGCCGGACAGAACCCCTGCCCGAGTTGCGGAACCACGCTCGACTGGCAGTCCTGACCCATGTCCGACGCCGCCCCCAAGCGAGGCAAGAAAAAGCGCCGTCAGCCCGAACCGGAAGCCGATCCGGAGTTCCAGATCGCACCGATGATCGACATCCTGCTCGTGCTTCTCGTCTTCTTCATGTCGATCAGCTCGACCGAGGTGCTGCAGTCGAACAAAGACATCCGTCTGCCGGTGGCCAAGGAGGCGAAGGACGCCAAGGAGAACCCCGGCCAGATCATCGTCAACCTCGCGGTCAATCCGATCAGCAACGCCGTGGCCATCAGCGTGAACGAAAAGGATTACCCGTCTCCCGGCGACCTGATCCCCGTCCTGCAAAACCACATCCAGAAGAACCCCATGGTGCGCGTCCTCATCCGTGCCGACAAAGATGTGCGCTACTCATCGATGAAAAGCCTGCTCGAAGCAGTCGGACGGGCCGGCATCGCCAATGTGACATTTTCCGTCGTCGACAAGGAGGCGGCGCCCACCCCTTCGTAAGGCGCTTGCGCCGCGACCGCACCGGGTGGAATTATCGTGTTATGGGTGGCTCCGTAGGTTCCGAGGACGGCGACATCGGTTTCCAGATCGCTCCAATGGTGGACGTGGTCTTCGTCCTTCTTTTGTTCTTCATGGCCTCGGCCGGTTCCCAGGTCGTGGAGCGCGAGTTGAACATCAGCCTGCCCAGCGGACGCGGCGGCGCGGCCACCGGTCCCCCGCCCACGCCGGTCATTATCGACATCAGCGCCGACGGGGTGGTCAGCATGAACAACCGCATCTTCGACACCCCGGCCAGTAAGGAGCTGCCCGAGCTGCGCGCGCAACTCAAAGACAATATCGACCGCTTCGGCGACAAGGATCCGGTCATCATCCGCCCGGACGAAAACGCCCGGCAGGAACGTGTCATCGACGTGCTCAACTCCGCCGCCGCGGCCGGGGTGAAAAACCTGACCTTCAGCTAGCCGCGGGGCTCACCGCGAATACGCCGCCGGTTCGGGAACCGACGGCTCGGCCCCTGTCGTGCCGGCGAGGCTCTCGAGGTAACCGGCGGCGTGGACCGCGGACAATTCGGCCCGCGCGCTCTCCAAGCGGCGGACAAGACCCAGCCGCTCGACGACACCGGCGTTGCCCGGTTGGCGCACCACCTTCTCCAAGTAGGCCGCGTGGCGCTCCCAAAGACGGACATCGACGCCCTGCTTGGCCCGGAGGCGCTCGCGATACCAATCGCTGGCCAGCACGCTTTCGCGGGTGAAGAGCGCGCGGATTTCCGGATCGGCCAGGGTTTTTCCCCCGAAATGGTCGTCGCGCATGATGTGCAGCAAGGCTTGGAGCGGCGGGCAGGCCCATTCGATGCTGCCGTCGGCAAAATAGTGCGCAGCCACCCGTTTCTGCGTGGCCACCACATTCTCCACGCCCTCGACAAACAGATCCATGCTCTGCAACTCCGGCCGCAGCATTTCGTCGGTCAGCACAACGTGCGGGTGGTTGAAAACGCGGCCGAAGAAAGTGTTCGCGAATTTTTTGGTCATGCGGCTGCCGAGACGCCCGGCCAGGACGGGGCGCCCCTCGTGCTCGAAGTCGGCCAAGCGCTCGAGATAACCGTGGGCCAAGAGGAAATGTGGCGACCGCTCTTCGACCGACATACGGCACCAGACCTCCGGCACGAGCAGACTGATGTCGTGATCGACGCGCGCATGCGGACCGACACAGCCGGCGGCGGTGACAAATCCCTCGTAGCCGCTGATGGCATAGGAAACGAGCGCGGAATTGAGGTCGTAAACCGGAGGCAAAGCGTTGAAGGGGCCCTTGGTCAACGCGCCCTCCGACCCCGCCCCGGTCGTCGAGGGAGACTTGCCCGTCATGCTGCAGATGAACTCCATGAAGAGTTCCGGCAACTCCATGTGGTGGATCGGGTTGTAGACGGCCAGCGAACGGATGCCCGCACCCTTGTCGGGCGGGTTGTTCCGGCGGCCGGACAACACGGCGTTGACCGGGGTGAGCGCCGGCTGTTCCGCCCGCAGCCCGCGGGCCAGACGGATGCCGACCCCGGCGAGATAGCGTCCGCGCGGATCGAGCAGATCGGGACGCGTCTG
Organism: Chthoniobacterales bacterium; assembly: GCA_040881855.1. Taxonomy (GTDB): domain Bacteria; phylum Verrucomicrobiota; class Verrucomicrobiia; order Chthoniobacterales; family JACTMZ01; genus JACTMZ01. The sequence continues at coordinate 16,145 of JBBECM010000085.1, forward strand.
CAGGTAGCGCGGATTCTTGGTCGCACGGCCTTCGACCAGACGCGGGTTGGCATTGCCGACGAAAAACGCCGGGTACCCGGACGCGACGTAGCCCTCGATCATTTTTTGCATCGGCCGCGTGTATTCGTGGAAACCAATGGCGTCGTCGAGAATGGCCTGCGCGTCCCGGATGGTCAGCGGCTGGTAATTCGAAAAGAAATTCCCGCCGTGGGCAAAGTCGGACTCCGTCACTTTGTCATAGCCGCGGTAAACGGCATCGTCCGGCCGCTGGAAGAGCCGGTATTCGCAATTGTGGACGAACTTCACCCCGGACAGCCCCGCGGTCTGCCCGTCGAGCAGCCCGGCAAGATGCCCGCGGGGGACCAAGGTGGAGGCCGTGATGTCGTCTTCCATCTGGATCTTCACCGCGGGGTAGTAGTCCTTGCGCAGCCCGAAGGTGCGCCAGGAGTCTTCAGCGTCGAAGCCGACGCGCAGGAAATTGGCCACCAGTTTGCGACGATGGAAGCGCAACTCGTTGGCCGGGTGACCGTTGACCGTGTCGACGCTGAAGTTTTCCCTCCAGTGCTCGCCCCATTCCGGGCGGTAGAAACGTTTGAGGACGAAAACCAGCTCTTTGATGTGCTGCGGGATGGTCTCGAGCCACGCATTGTAGTCCGCGGCGAAAGCGGGTGACGGCGTCAGGAGTTTGATGACCGAGCCGAGCGAACGGTCGGGGCTGAGGATGAGCCGGGGGTCGCGGCCATGGCGGGCCGGATCGGCATACCGGCCGGAGTAATCGCGCCGGATCAGCTCGTCGACGCGGTCGAAGTCGGCCTTGCAATCGGCCACGAAAATCGGACCCGCGAGGATGGCATCGGAGATCGGCTTCGAGATCTCCGATTTGCCGCCGCCGGAGACTGTGCAGGGTTTGTGGCAAAGCGTTCCCTCGGCCATCGTGCCGATGAGCCGCCAGGCACGGCCCGCGGGCGGCTTCTCCATGTGGATCTTGTATCCGCACGGGAGGACATAGCGGTGACCGAGACGGAGCGGAAGTTCGCGCGCTTCGCCGTCCTTCTCCCAGCTGACCTTCTGCGAGAGCAACTGGAAGCGGGCGTTCTCCGGGACGTAGCAGATATCGGGGAAAAGACGGTCGACCGCGTAACCCTCGGGCCGGACTTCGACGGTTTCCCCCAGCAGCTCCATGGCCTTGGCAAACCCACGCGGCATTTCCAGCGGCAGGTCTTTCACCGCGATCTGCTCGGCGAGGTCATAGCTGGGGAAGATGAGCGCGCCGCCCGCGTGCTCCTCCTCGGCATTGCCGAAAAGGTTGGCCGCCATGCTCAGCTGGGTTTTGACCTCTTTTTTGCAGTAGCCGAAGTAGTTGTCCGAAATAACCGTCACCACGACACCGTGCTCGTCGCGCGCCGTGACCTTGAACGCCGTGCCGTCGTTGTAGAGTTCGTCCCGCGATTTCCAGCACATGCCATCGCGGCGCTGGCGCTCGGTCGCTTCGTCCCATGAAGGCAGACCGAGCCCCGCCTTGGTCAGCTTGTTGAGATGCGATGCCAGGATGACGCAACCCGTATGACCGGTCCAATGCTCGGTATCGAGCGCCGCGTCGTTTTCCGGAAGATTCGGATCGCCCGCATTGCCGAAGATGCTTTCGACAAAATCCAGATTGCAGACCAGCCCGCCGGGCACGAAAAAGCGCACTTCCATGCTTTTCTCGGGAGTGACCCCGGGCACTTCGGGGCAGACCACCGGACGGAGCAGGAGGGACACAAAGCACTCCGCCGGTTCCGGCAGCGTCGAAGTGAAAGGCAACCGCATCAGCTCCGGAGGCGGTTGCAGCGCCGCTTGGAGCAAACGGCCGAAAACCGCCTTGGGCACCGCTTTTTTATCGTCGGGCACGGGCAACCCGCCCTCGGTGACATGGAAAATCCCCTGCGTCGTGCGCCGGTCGCTTTTCGGATTGTGCAGCACACCCTGGCGGACCCGGTAGGAGTTGATGGTATCCGAGGAAAACTCGTCACGGTCCGGCGGCAGCGACAACTGGCGCGCCAGACCATGGCGATCGAGCACAAAGGTCTGGTTCGGCAGACGCGGCACCTCCACTTCGTCCTGCAGATAATCGTAGAGAAAATTTTGGAGGCGCGTATCCGCCGGGCAAAGGTGCCGGGCCAGCAAACGGTCCTTCTCGCGGTGCAGGGCCATGAGTCCGCCGAGAAGATCGGCGAACTCGGCGTCGAGTTGCACCGGAAAAGTCGGGCACCCGAGATCGCGCAGCTTGAGGTTGATGTAGTAGATGCGCCGCCGCACGGCGTCCGCATCCTCCCCGCCGCCCGGCGCGCCGCGCAACAATCCGATTTTCTTCTCCAGCAGGTCGGTTGTCATGAGAAATTCACGACCAGTTTTAAAGCCGGATCTCCGGCGCGGCAAGGAACACCGGACCAGTTCGCACTTGCCTCACCGCCGGCGCAAGGGCAGAGAGTCGCCTCATGGGAGAGGAACTGCCCGCACCTTCCGCCGCCGCGGAGAAGAAATTCGCCATGGCCCTGTCCGTCACCGCGGGCATCGTGCTGCTCGCGCTCAAGGCCCTGGCGTGGGCTTGGACCGGCTCGACGGCGATCCTCAGCGATCTGGGCGAGAGCGCCGCGCACCTCGTGGCCGTGGGCTTCGCCGCCTACAGCCTGTGGCTGACCCTCCGGCCGGCCGACGCCAACCATCTCTACGGTCACGCCAAGGCCAGTTTCTTCTCCGCCGGATTCGAGGGCGCCGCCATCATCGCCGCGGCCGTCTACATTCTTTACGAGGCGACCCGCGCTTTCATCCGCGGTCCGGAACTCTCGCATCTTCCAGTCGGTCTCGCCCTGACCGCGGTCACCGCCCTGCTCAACGGCGCGCTCGGACGCCATCTCGTGCGCACGGGGCGGCGGCGCGGGTCGATCATCCTCGAGGCCAACGGACACCATGTGCTCACCGATTGCTGGACCAGCCTCGGGGTTCTCGCCGCACTCACGCTGGTCGCGCTGACCGGATGGCCCTACTGGGACCCGCTTTTTGCCGTCGTCGCCGCGCTCAACATCCTGCTCTCCGGCCTCCGTCTCATGCGGCGGAGCGTCAGCGGCCTGATGGATGCCGCCGACCCGGCCGTGCACCGTATCATCGAGAAAATCGTCTCGACCGAAACCCGGCGCCACGGCATCACCCATCACAACCTGCGCCACCGCAACATCGGCGATGCCCATCTGGTGGAACTTCATCTGACCTTTCCCAATGCAGTCCTCCTCCGCGACGCCCACCGCGTGGCGACGGAAATCGAGGAGGCGCTGGAAAGGAACATCCACCCGGCCGCCCACGTCATCACGCACCTCGAGTGCGATGGAGACCACGCAGACCGCGCGCCCTAGCCGCGCACCGCGAGATACTCCCGCGAGAGCCGCACGTAGCGCAGCGCCCACATCTTGATCTCGTCCTGCTCGGCATCCGAGAGCATGCGCACGATCTTGGCCGGCGTGCCGAGAACCAGCGAACCGGGCGGAACCTCCATGCCCTGCTTGACCGTGGCATTGGCGCCGATGATCGATCGCCTGCCGATGCGTGCACCGTCGAGGATGACCGCACCCATCCCGACGAGCACCTCGTCGGCCACCGTGCAGGCGTGCACGGTGGCTTGGTGTCCGACCGTGACCAACTCCCCGATCACGGCCGGCAGGTCATCGGCCACGTGCACCACGGCGCCGTCCTGCACATTGGATCGCGCCCCCAGGACGATGTGGGCCACGTCACCGCGGAGCACCGCCCGGTGCCACACACTGGCCTCGGGGCCGATCTCGACATTGGCCACCACGGTGGCGTCGGCGGCGATGTAGGCATCCGGCGCGATGCGCGGCGCGGTCCGGATGTTGCGGGCGATGGTTGCGGCGAACTTCTCCATGGGTCCGAAGGTCTGATGGCTCATGCCTCCACCGGGCCTGCGGTGCTTGCTGGTGTCAAACCATTTCCCGCACCGTAAATTTCCCGGCCGGGGCGTAAAGGGCCATTGACACCACCATTCCACTCGGGGAAAAACTGCGCGGTCTTTCCACCACTGCAACCCCCACCAACAACCCTCACCAGCAAAACATGAACAAAGTAAAACTCACGGAATTCGTCCAGAAGGAACTCGGAAGCACCAAGGCCGATGCGGAACGCGCCGTCAATGCCGTGGTCGAAGGCCTCAAGTCGCACCTCAAAAAAAGCCGCGTCATGCAACTCGTCGGCTTCGGCACCTTCAAAGTGGTCAACCGCAAAGCCCGCATGGGCGTGAACCCGAAGACCGGCGAGCGCATCAAGATCAAGGCCTCGAAAGGCGTGAAGTTCGCCGCCGGCAAGGATCTCAAAGGCAAGCTCTGATCCCTCCTCCTCTCTCCGGGAAAATCCCGTTCCATGCCGCTGCGGAACGGGGTTCTTCATTTTTGCGCGAAGGTTTTTAGTCGAGTCCGGGCCGCGCTTTGCCCCAGAATGAACGACCATGAAAAAAGCCCTACGTGTTGCCGTAACCGGTGCCGCCGGCCAGATCGGCTATGCCATCCTCCCGCGTCTCGCCAGCGGCCAAGTCTTCGGATTCGACCAACCAGTCATCCTCCAACTCATCGAGATCGAACCCGGCATGGCTGCCCTCCAGGGCGTGGCCATGGAATTGCAGGATGGCGCTTTCCCCCTCCTTGAGGGCATCGAGACGACAAGCGACCTCGACCGCGGCTTCGACGGCGTGAACTGGTCACTGCTCATCGGCAGCGTGCCGCGCAAGGCGGGGATGGAGCGCAAGGAACTCCTCGGCATCAACGGGAAAATCTTCGTCGGCCAAGGCCGCGCGATCGAAAAGAACGCCGCGTCCGACGTCCGCATCCTCGTCGTCGGCAACCCGTGCAACACGAATTGCCTCATCGCCATGAACAATGCCCGGTCCATCCCGCGCGACCGCTGGTTCGCCATGATGCGGCTGGACGAGAACCGGGCCAAAGCGCAACTTGCACAGAAAGCCGGCGTCCCGTGGCGCGAGGTGACCAATATGGCCATCTGGGGCAACCACTCGAACACGCAATTCCCCGACTTCTTCAACGCCCGCATCGGCGGCCAGCCCGCGCCGGAGGTCATCGACGACAACGCGTGGCTCGAAGGCGACTTCATCAAGACGGTGCAGGAACGCGGCGCTGCCATCATCAAGGCGCGCGGACTCTCTTCCGCCTTCTCCGCCGCCCACGCGGCCATCGAGACCGTGGGCAGCCTGACCTCGGACACGCCGCAGGGCGACTGGCACAGCGTGGCCCTCTGCTCGGACGGCTCTTACGGCATCGAAGAGGGCCTGATTTGCGGGTTGCCCGTCCGGAGCAAGAACCAGCACGCCTCCATCGTGCAGGGCCTCCCGCACAATACGTTCGCCCGCGAGCGGATCGACAATTCGGTCAACGAACTGAAGGAGGAACGCGCCATGGTGGCGGACCTCCTGCCGCAATAAATCGCGTCAGGCGTGGGCCGCCTCGCGCCGCGACGGCTTGCGGGGCTTTTTGCGCCGCTTGGGCTGCAGTGTGATCTCCGATTTGTGGCAGGCCACGATGAACATCGGCGGGATGTTGGCCAGGAAGTATTCCACCTCGTGGGCCGCGAACATGCGGGTGTGACCTTTGAGCTCCGGGGTCACTTGGTAGACGATGAACTGCCCGTCCGGCTTCAACCCCTCGTGGACGGCGTGCAGGATTTCTTTCTTCTTCTTCGGCTCGAGGAAGCTGAAAGGAATGCCTGAGATGACATAGTCCGCCTCGAGGATACCCAGCTCGCGCAACTCGTCGCGGAACGTGGCCGCATCCTTCTCGTAGACGAGCACGCGGTCGTCGTCGCGGAATTGCTTGCGCAAATGCTCGGCGAGATGCGCATCCAACTCGAAGACCAGCAACCGCGCATCCGGCGCGAGCCGTTCGGCCAGTTCCCGCGTGTAGCAGCCTTCGCCCCCGCCGAATTCGACCACCACCTTGGCGCGTTGGAAATCCACTTTGCCGAGCACGCGACGGACGAGTGACTTGGAGCTGGGCACCACATAGGCAATCTTCAAAGGGTCAGCCAGAAAACGACGGAAGATGATGGAACTCATGCGTGGCCGCATGCTAGAAGTTCTTCCGATGCCGAATCAAGCGCAAGCTGGCCGGCGGCGGTCATGACCACACCCCGGTCCGTGGGGCTCGCCACCTGTGTCGCCTTGGTCGTGGCCACCATGATCGGGACGGGGATTTTCACCAGCCTCGGTTTCCAGGTCGCGGCGATCCCCTCCCATCCGGCCATCATGGTGGTCTGGACGCTGGGCGGCATCCTCGCGCTTTGCGGCGCCCTCTGTTACGCGGAACTCTCGGCCGCGCTCCCCCGCTCCGGCGGGGAATACCACTTCCTCGGCCGGATCTACCATCCGTCCCTCGGCTTCATGGCCGGCGTGGTTTCGATCGTTGTGGGTTTCGCCGCACCGGTGGCGCTCAGTGCCATGGCCTTCGGATCTTACCTCCAAGGCGTCTTCCCCGGCCTCCAACCGGCCCCGGCCTCGGTCGCCGTGGTGGTTATCGTCACGCTCGTCCATTTACGCGATCTGCGGGTCAGCAGCGTGTTCCAGATCTTTTTCACCGTGCTGAAAATCGCCCTTGTGCTCTTCCTCCTCGTCGCTCTTTTCGCCGCGCCAGCCGCGCCGGTGACCCCGGCGGCACCTTGGTCGTCCTACCTGCTGACCACGCCATTCGCCGTGTCGCTCATGTTCACCCTGTATGCCTATTCCGGCTGGAACGCCGCCACGTATATCCTCGGTGAAGTGCGGACGCCGGGCCGCGTCATTCCCGTCGCCCTGGCCGCCGGCACGGTGCTGGTCATGGTTCTCTATCTCGGACTCAATGCCGCTTTCCTCCATGTTGCACCCGCCGACGCACTGGCCGGGCAACTCAATGTCGCGCAAGTAGCGGCGGGGAGCGTTTTCGGGGCCTCGGGCGGACGCTTGGTCGCCGCGGTCATCGCCCTGGGTCTCGTCTCGTCCATCAGCGCCATGATCTGGGCCGGCCCCCGGGTGGCCATGGCCATCGGCGAGGATTATCCGGGCGCGCTCGGCTGGCTGCGCTGGCGCACCGCTTCCGGCATCCCCGCCACCGCGGTGTTGGCGCAGAGTCTGCTGACCCTCGGGCTCCTGTTCACCTCGACTTTCGAGCAGGTGCTTCTTTACACGCAGTTCGCGCTGCTCGCTTGCAGCTTTCTCACCGTCCTTGGCGTGATCGTCTGCCGCTGCACCCAACCCGATCTGCCGCGTCCGTTCCGCGTCCCGCTCTACCCCTTGCCCCCCCTTCTTTTTCTCTCCATCAGCGCCTTCGCCATGATCTACACGGCAACGGTCAAGCCGTTCGAAGCAGCCTGCGGGGCCCTTACGCTCGCCGCGGGATTGGCCATTTACCATTTCGTTGCGGCAAGGCAAAAATAGCGCCGATGAAGCGACATCTTGCGGTTTGCCTGCTTGTGCTGACGGCTCCCGCCCTCGCCGTGTCGCCGACCGAATTGGGGGCATTCTTGGCCGGTCGGGCACTTCCCCCGCAGAGCCCCCTGGCCGCCCTGCAAGAGTCACCCGAATACCGCCAGCACGCCCGCGAATACGCCGCGCAGTGGTATCGCTATGACGATCTATACTTCGCACCCATGCGCTCGTGGTCGGCGACCGTGCTGTCGCCCCGCATCGGACCGACGTCCCGGGTCGCGTATATGTTCGGCGGGCCGGACCTCGTCAGCCCGCTGGCTCTCTTTCCCGCGGCGCAGGCCTACGCCCTGGGCGGACTCGAACCCGTCGGCAAGCTGACCAACCCGCTTTCCCTCACGCCCGAGGAACTCCAGGCCAGCCTCGCCATGCTGCGCCAATCGACCGAGGTAATCATGAACTTCAGTCATTTCATCACGAAGGACATGAAAACCGAGCTGGCCGCGTCCCATTTCCAGGGCGTTTTCCCCATCATGCTCGTCTTCCTTTCCTTCACTGATGCCCGCATCGATCTGGCCGAGCGGCTCACGTTGCAACGCGACGGAACCCTCGCCCCGGGCGAATCCTCCGGCGGCCAGCCCGCCCTGCGCATTGTTTTCCGCCCCGCCCCCGGCATGCCTCCGGCGGAAGTCGTCTACCTGCAGGCCAACCTCGCCGACAGCGCCCTCGCCTCGAACCCCGGCGTTGTGGAATGGCTCAAGTCGCAAGGACCCGCCACCGGATACCTCAAAGCCGCGTCCTACCTCATGCACACCGGCGGATTCACCACCATGCGCGACTTCCTGCTCGGACACTGCTCGGCCATCGTGCAGGACGATTCGGGAATCCCGCTGTCCGTCTTCCGCGACCGGGACTGGCGCGTCATTTATTTCGGCGCCTACACCACCCCGCTCGAGATTTTCGCCAAATACGACCAGCCCTCCCTCCGTTCCGCTTATGAAGGCGATGCGGTGTTTCCCCTGCCTTTCGGCTTCGGTTACCGCTGGCAGCGGGGCGAATCCACGTTGCTCGTGGCCGTGCCGCCGGACGCCGCTCCGCGCGCTTTGCCCGCCCTCCCGGCGGGCTATTGAAGCTCACGCCCCGAAGAGACGGCGCAAAAATTCCGCGTCGGAAAATCCCCGCCCGTTCCCGAGGCGGATGACGACCAAATCGCGGGATGGAATCGCGTAAACGCGCTGACCGCGGGTGCCGACCATGGTCAGCAGGTCGGGCGGGGCAGAACGGCTCAGGCATCCTTCGCGCCAAAACTCCGCACTCTGCTCGCGACCCAGCGCCGCCTCCACGTCGATTTCCCGCGAACCGCGGTTTAACCAGAAGCCCAAGGCATACATCCGGTTCGCCTCCGTGCCGCTGACCAGGAGCGCCCGCACGTCCCGCGGCCACTTCGCGCGCCGCACTCCGGCCAGCACCTCCCGTCCCGCCGGCAGCAACCCCGGCGCATCCATCCTCGCACCCGTCGAAAAGAAAAACCGGCCTTTGCCATCCCGCGTCCATCGCGCCACCGCATCAGCCCGCGCGCCGGGCACGAATTTCCGGATCCAACCCTCGAGCGACGAACCGCGCCGCGGCCGGATTTCCTCGGCCAGCACTTCCCAGTGCGACGGGCCGTAGACGAAACGCCCGCGGCCGCCGCGCCGCAACTTGTCCAGCACCGGTTGCTTGTCCCGCAAACCCTGCGCATAAAATTCGCGGTGCGCCGGCGGCAAACCCGAGGTCTGGTTGAGCAACTCGGCCAACACCGCGCCCCGCGCCGCAGGGTGGGTCGCCGCTTGCCCGAGAGACAACCCGCCGGCCTTGGCATCGCGGATCACGCCGATCGAGACCAGGCTTTTGGTGATGCTGAAAACCCTCGGCGGTGGTGCCGCCGGATTCCTCTCCCGCTCGAAAACCGTCCGTCCTCCCTGCCAGACCAGCAGCCCGGTCTCCCCCTTCGACGCGGAATAAGCCGCAGCTTGGGCCAGTCCGGACGGCGCCCCGCTCGTTGCCTGCGCCACGCCGGACGCGAACCACAGCGCGAAGGCGGCCGCGCCTAGTCTCACTGCTCCCCGGCGCACCGCCGGCCGGCCAAAGCGCGGGCCAAGGTGAGTTCGTCCGCATGCTCCAACCCGCCGCCGGCCGGCATGCCCTGCGCCAGACGTGAAACACGCACCCCACGCGGTGCCAGGAGGTCCGCCAGATAATTCGCCGTCGCCTCGCCTTCCACGTCCGTGCTCAAGGCCAGAATCACCTCGGTGAAAGCACCGCGCTCCAACCGCGCGGTCAATTCCGACAGCCGCAGATCCTCCGGCCCCACATGCTCGAGCGGCGAGAGGCGTCCGCCCAGCGCATGGTAGAATCCACGGTAGGCGCCGGAACGTTCGATCGGCAGGATATCCGTCGCCCGCTCCACCACGCAGAGCAACGATTCGCGTCCATCCTCCACGCAAATCACGCATTTGTCCTCCACGCTGAAAAATCCGCAGTCCGCGCAATGGCGCAAGCTTTCGCGCGCCGCGCCAAGTGCCTCGGCCAGAGCCGGGGGACGCTCCTTATCTTCGAGCAACCAGAGGGCCATGCGCTCCGCGCTGCGCGGACCGACCCCGGGCAAACGACGCAATTCGCTCACCAAGGCCTTGAAGGGCTCGGGATAGTCCGCCGTCTTCACGACTGACCCGCGGTGCGGCGCGCCGCCGCGCTGCGCAGGGCGAAAACCCGAGCGGCCGCATCGTCCTGCTCGCGCGCCAGAGCGGCAAAGGCATTTTCCGCCTCGGCCCACTGCCCCGCCCAGAAAGCATCCCAACCGCTGTCCCACCGGCCTTCATGTTCGTCTTTCGCCTCGCTCTCCGCGGGGCCGGTGATTTCGTGCAGGAGGACGCGGTCGCCGTCGAATTCGCACCAAGCCAGCCGCCGCGACCGCCAACCTTCGGCCACATCGGCGGCCAATGACTCCTCGACCAGCACGCGGGCCGCGTAGCCCCGCGCGGCCGAAGCCATGCGGCGGGCCCGGCGCAAGGGCAAACCACCCACGGTCCAACGCGCGCCGCCGGGAAATTGCCCGACCCCGGCCAGGCACTCGCCGCGGGTCAACGCCGCGCAACCACCCGCCTCCCGGACCCATTGCCAGAGGGAGCCGACCACATCCCGAACCTCTGATGGTTGACCCCACATCCCGAAAGCAATGAGCGCACCCTCGCCATCGCAGCGCTCGAGGTAGCCGCCCGTGCGCTGGAAATGCCGCGCCGCGCGTTCGGACAAGCCGGCCAAACCCTGCCAAGCGGCATGATCGCCCTCGGCGTGACCGGGCCAGAGCACCTCGGCCACCGCCAGCACCTCGCTGCGCGGACCATCCTCGAGATGACGCTCGTCGATCCGCGACCGCAGAAATTCCGGGGACACGCGCCCGCCGACCAGCGATTGCCAGCGCGCCCGCCGCGAGCCCGCCGGGGAGAAGGAGAAGCCCAGCGCGACCGCACCGGCCAGACCGGCCGCGGTGAGAGGCACGAGGGAACTCGCCGGATAGCCATAGAGCCCGGCCAGCCAGATTCCGCCGCCCAACAACCACAAGGTGGCCAGCCAAATGAGAACCTTCAGCCCGCGCCGCGGGATGTCGACCACGCACCACGCCACGGCCAAGGCCATGATGACGGCAAGAATGGCTTCCGCGACCGGACTGACCAGCGGCGGACGCCAACCTTGCCAGGCAGGAAGCAAAACCGGCACCCAGAGCAGCGGCAACGCGAGCACGATGGCCACGAGCGCGCAAAGGAGCGCGGCCTTAAGATGCAGTGCCAGCGGGCGGTTCATCGGTTGAACCCTGACGATAGGCCCGCACGACCAGATCGCTCAAGAACTTGTCGGGCGCCTCCACCGCTTCCCGCGGGAGGACGAGCGGGCCACCCCCGGCCGGGCGCTGCACCAGACGGAGCCCGAACTCGTAATCTTTGAACAGCTCCGCGCAAAGCTCCCGCACCGGCTTTTGCCGGGCCACGGCCGTCTCCACGAGCAAGTCGAGCGCCCCGGGCGCGAACTGCAGCACGATCCCCTGCGCCTGCCCGAGCCGCTCGATGAACTCCTGGGCACTGCGCCGCAGGATGCGCAGGCGTTCGTCCTCGCCACTGGCGCGCAATTGGGCCAGGCGCTCCGCCGGACGCTCGATGAGTTCCAGGTCGACGCGCAGCGAGTTCACCCCCGACCCCGGCAGCTCGAATTTGAAGTCGCGGAGCAAACGCTCGCACACCGTGAGCAGGCCGCGCGCCCCGGTCCCCTCCTCCGCGGCCAGTGCCGCGATACGGTCCAAGGCCCCCTCGTCGAAAACCGCCTCGATGCCGAATGCGAGGAAGGCCCGCTCGTATTGACGCAAGACACTGCCCTCGGACTCGGACAAAATCTTCCGCAGATCCCCGGCCGTCAGTTCGTCGCAGGCCACCCGCACCGGAAGGCGTCCGACGAATTCCGCCTCCATCCCGTATTCGATGAGGTCGGCCGTTGTCACCCCGTGCTGCCACGGCTGCCCCTCACCGGCGTCCACCGGCACGGCGAAACCGATCTGCGCCTGCTTGCGGCGCTTTTCGACGATGTCTTTCAGCCGCGGAAACGCGCCGCTCACGATGAAAAGAATGCTGCGCGTGTTGACCGACTGGCGCCCGGGCTTGCCGCCGCGCTGCAAGTCCATCACCGCCTGCATCTGCCCCGCGAGGTCCATCGGATTGCGCAACGCCACCTCGGTCTCCTCCATGAGCTTGAGCAGGGCCGTCTGCACGCCGCGCCCGCTCACATCGCGGCCGATCATGTTGCCGGACGTGGCGATCTTGTCGATTTCGTCGATGTAAACGATTCCCTGCTCGGCCCGGGCAATGTCGCCGTCCGCTTTCTGCACCAACTCGCGCACCAGGTCCTCGACGTCCCCGCCCACGTAGCCCGTTTCGCTGAACTTCGTTGCATCGGCTTTGACGAAAGGAACGCCGATCAACTCCGCGATGTGCCGCACGAGGTAGGTTTTGCCCACGCCCGTCGGACCGGTCACTATGACATTCTGCTTGGCGTATTCGACCGGCGCCGTCTCGCCGCGGCGCTCCCGCTCGCGGAGGAATTTCGCGTGGTTGTAGTGGTCGCAGACCGCGATCGAGAGGACTTTTTTGGCCTCGTCCTGCTTGATGACAAAACGGTCGAGATGCGCCTTGATTTCGCGCGGCGTCAGCTTGAACTCAAGGACCTCGTCCCCCGCCACCGCCTCGTTTTCCGGCGTCCCCGAGGGTTCGGCCGCCGCAGGCCGTCCAGGTTGCTGGAACGCGGATTGGAGGAAAGCCTGCAGCCGCCGCTGCAATTCGTCGGGGCCCGGCAAAGTGGGATCGCTCATCCCGCCATCTTAGCCGCGTCCGCCCGCTGCGCAAACCCGCTAGCCCTCGGCCATCAGCCGCTCGGCCACCCGCCGGTAGCTCTCCCAGCCGGCGACACCGGGTGCGGTCGGAATCCCGAGGAAGCGCGCGAGGAGAAGCTTGGCCTCCGCTTTGTCCCCGAGGGACCAGTCGGTCACGCCCGCGACGAAAAACACGAGCGAGCCCGGACCCTCTTGCGGGTAACGTCCGAGATCGTCGAGTTTGACCGGCAATCCGCGCATGCCGAAGTCCGCCGCATCGGGAAACAAATTGGCCAGATCACGGTCCTCCGCCCGGTCGGAGTAAAGACCGGCCCGGGACAAACTCCGCCATTGCTCGCGGGCCGCGTCCGCCTCGCCCGACAAGGCCAGGGCCAGCGCGAGGTTGAAGGAAGCCCAGTGGGCGCGCTCGCTTCCCGGGGTGGCGGACGAGACCACAGACCGGAATCCGTCACGGGCGGCGGACAAATCGCCCGCGGCCAGGGCGGCGAGCGCCTGGTCGAGCGGGTCGGCCGCAACCTCCTCGCGACCGGCACCGAGCACCGCGGCGCGCAGTTCCTTGATTTCCGGGCGCTCGCTGGCCAGGAAAAGCCACACCCCCGCCGCGAGCAGGAGGAGCGCGGCGGCGAGGGAAATCAGAGCGGCGTAAAGCCTGGTGCGGTTGGTTTCCACTTTGACCAGCTCGCGCTGCGCCCGCGGCGGGCGCCCCGCGCGCTCCAGCACCTTGGCCCGCGCGAATTCCAAGTGCTCGATCAGTTCGGCGTAGGACGGGTAGCGGTCGCCGGGATTTTTCTCGAGCATGCGGTTGACCACGTAAGCCGTCTCCGGCGCGACATCGGGCGCGAAGGCCTCGAGGCTGACCGGCTGGCTCTTGATCTGCTTGAGCGCCACAAGGCTCGCGCTCGCTGCCTCGAAGGGAGGGCGGCCGGCGATGGCGTGGAACAAAGTGCCGCCAAGGCTGTAGATGTCGCTGCGGAAGTCCTCCGGTTCGTAATTCAAGCGCTCCGGCGCGATGTAATACGGCGTGCCCCAGATTTCGCCCCGCGCCTCCGCCTCCTCCTCGAGGACGCGGGCCAGCCCGAAGTCCACGATCTTTGTCGTGTGCGCGTCGGCGAAGAGAATGTTGCCCGGCTTCACGTCGCGGTGGATCAGGCCCTTCTCGGCCGCCGCCTCGAGTCCCTGCGCGATCTGCACGCCGATGGCGAGGGCCTGCGCTTCCGATACGCGGTCCTGCACGGACATCAGGTCGTCGAGCGATCCCTTTTCAACCAATTCCATCGCCAGGTAAAATTGTCCGTCCGCCTCGCCGAACGAATACACGCGGACGACGTGCGGGTGGTTGACCGACGCGGTGACGCGCGCCTCCTGTTCGAGTTTGGTCCGCTCGTCCTCGCGGGCGCTCATTTCGCGGCGGAGAACTTTGAGCGCGACCATGCGTCCGAGATTGTGGTCGTAGGCTTTGAAAACCGACCCCATGCCGCCCTCGCCGATCAGTTCGACCAGCTCGAAGTTGTTATACATGCGCCGCGCGCGCATCCCTTCGCCGCAATGCGGGCAGAAAATCTGCGCGAAGGGCAATTCGTCGGACACGTCGATCGCACCGCCGCAGGCGGAACACGTCTCGATGATCCGGGGAGGAAATTCCTCGTCCACGCGGCAAACCTTGCGCGGAGCCGCGGGAACGTCCAGCGTTTCCACGGCCCGTCATGGAAACTCCGCTCACCTCCACCGCGTCGCAACGCGCCGCGCGGCTCGACCGCTGGCTCGCCACGCAATGGCCGCAACTCAGCCGCGCCCGCTGGCAAAAAGCGCTGGCCGCCGGGTTGGTCAAATTGAACGGCACCATGGCCCGCGCGTCCGATTCCGTGGCACCGGGCGACTGCGTCGAGGCCGTGCCGCCCCCGCCCGCGGCGCCTCCGGTGCAGGCCGCGGCCGAGGACATCCCGCTCGATATCCTCCACGAGGACGACGACCTGCTTTGCCTGAACAAGCCGCCCGGCCTCGTCGTCCATCCTGCTGCGGGTCACTGGCAAGGCACCTTGGTCAACGCCATCCTCCACCACTGCGGCCGCGTCTCTTCCGGCGGCCACGCCTTGCGGCCGGGAATCGTCCACCGTCTCGACAAGGACACCAGCGGTTGCATCCTTGTCGCGAAAAACGATGCCGCCCACGCCGCGCTCGCCGAGCAATTCGCCCAGCGCACCGCGAAAAAAACTTACCTCGCCGTGGTCCGCGGCCGCCCCCGTGCCTCGGCCGGTGCCGTCCACGGCGCCATCGCCCGCCACCCCGTGCACCGTCAGCGCATGGCCGTCAGTCGCCGCCCCGAAGCCCGCGAGGCCGAGACTGCGTGGCGCGTGCTGGAGTCGGCGGGAAACCTCTCGCTCCTCGAGTGCCGTCCCAAAACCGGACGCACCCACCAGATCCGCGTGCATTTGAAACATTTGGGCCATCCCATCGCCGGCGACCGGGTCTACGGCGGCGGGGCCGACTTTGCCCGCCAACTGCTGCACGCTTGGAAGATCGCGGTCGTCCACCCGACCACCGGTCTTCCCTTGGAATTCACCGCGCCCGTTCCAGCCGACTTCCCGCTGCAACCCCGCTGAGCGAACGAACGCGACAACTCACCAACGCCGCGGTTGCTTCTCCGCCAGCTTCTCGAGCGCCTTGCGCTCGTCGCGGCTCAACCCCTCGAGGCCCTCATCCATGACGCGCTGCAGCAGGGCCTCGGTGCGGGCCGGGCCGGCCGACGGGTAGCGCGGACGCGGGACGGGCGCCCACCACCGGGTGAGCAAGGCCCCCGCGACCGCACCGCCCAGGTGCGCCAGGTGCCCGATCTGCGGCATGATGCGGAAAACCGCGCAAAGCAGCGACCCGATGATGATACCCCACCCGAGCGTCCGCGCTTTCATGCTCACGGGCATGATGAAGAAAAGCAGCGCGCGCAGCGGCAACTCGGGGTGGGCCGTGGTGAAGGAGAGCAGCACACCGCACACCGCGCCCGAAGCACCGACCAGTTCCAACGCGGGCGAGGAGAAAGCCGTCTGGAGCAAGCCGCCGGCTATCCCCGAGAGAAAATAGAGCACCGGAAAGCGCACCCGGCCCAGCATCAGTTCCACCTCGGGTCCGACAAACCACAAAGTAAGCACATTGACCATGAGATGCAAAAGATTGGCGTGCAGGAAAAGATGCGTGACCACCGTCCACCAGCGCCCGGCCGCCAACGCCTGCCCGCTCAGCGCCCAGCCGGAAAGATCGATGCCCCCGGCGGCGCCAAGGAAGACAACCTCCAGCACGTAGCCGGCCACGCAGGCCGCGGCCAAGGACACCGTGACCGGTGCGAACCGGAATTTCTCTCTCAGAGAATCCATTTGGCGCAGCCTACCAGCACGGCCGCGCAGCGGCAACGCACGCTTCCCGCTTTGCATCAAGGCGCCGCGCGCTAAAGTGCCCGCTTCCATGCGGCGCTGCCTTCGTCCCTGTCTGATTCTTCTCGCGGTTCTCGCCGTGTTGGCTGCCGCCGTCGTGATCGCCTTCAACCTCCATCTGCAATCCCCCGCCATGCAGGAACGGCTGCGTCAGGGCGCGATGGAAACCCTCGGCCTGCCGCTCAACATCCGGAGCACCGTCTACACCCCGTGGGACGGCATCCGATTGCGCGGCTTGGTCGTGCCGGACACGGAGAATGCCGGGGTCAATTTCCTGGAAGCCTCCGAATTCCAGATCCTCTTCCGCCTGCGACCGCTCCTGCGCCGCGAGTTCGTCGTGAGCAGCCTCTGCCTCAAGGAAGCCGTCCTCAACTGGCGGCAAAACCCGGAAGGCCGGTGGCGCCTCCCGCGCCAACCGGAGGAGTCCGTCTCGCGGCCCCGCGGCACACCGGGGCCGGAGGACGCACCGGAGGAAACCGCCGCGGTGAAACCGGCCGAACCATTCCGCATCCGCATCGAGGGCATGGAAGTCCGCCGTTCGCGCATTCTTTTCGAAAACCGCGATGCCTGGCCGCTGCTCGATGCCGAGGGTATCACCGCGCGCGCCACAATCGATGCCGAAGGCAACGCGCGCGGCGAAGCCAAGGTGCCCGAAGCCGTGGTGGCCGGCGTGGTCGTGGCGCGCGATCTGGGCAGTCCGTTCACCCTGCGAAAAGGCAAACTCTCGCTTCCGGAAATCCGCGGCGACCTGTCGGGCGGACGCCTTTCGGGACAAGGCACCATCGCCGTGCGCCAGGCAGGGTCGCCCTACGAATGGCAACTGCAACTCGACGACTTCCGGCTGGCCGACCTCCGCCTGCCGGCCTCGTTCGGCGGCACGAAGTTCGAGGGTCTGCTGGCCGCACGCCTCGATCTGTCCGGTCGCAATGCCCCGGACCGGCAAGTGCGCGGCACCGGGCGGCTCGACGTGGCCGGCGGCAAACTGGTGCCCCCGCCTCATCTGCAGGAACTCGGGCGCGCCCTCGGCATCCGCGAATTGCGCAGCATGGACCTGCAGGCGGCCCGCGCCGAGTTGCGCATCGAGGACGACTTCATTCACGTCGAACCGCTGTGGCTGCGCGCCGAGGACCTCGCGATAGAAATGCGCGGCACCGTCACGCGCGCCGGCAAACTCGACCTGACCGGACGCCTGCTCCTCGCCCCGAAGTCGGCCGCCCAACTGGCCGAACGCACCGGCCGCGAATGGCCCGCCGCGGGCGACGGCGAACTGCCCGGCTACCGCGCCGTCCCGTTCAAGGTCACCGGCACATTGGAGAAACCGGAAAGCAACCTCGCCTCGCGTCTGCTCGGCGGGGGCGTGGGCGGAAAGATCGGCGAATTTTTCCTCAACTTCCTGGGGAACCCCTGACCATGCGCGTCATCGCCGGTAGCGCGGGCGGTCTGCGCCTCGACTGCCCGGACGGCATTGCCCGTCCCATGATGGATCGTGTGCGCGGCGCGGTCTTCTCGAGCCTGGGCGAAGCCGTGCCCGGCGCGCGCGTGCTTGATCTTTTTTCCGGCAGCGGTGCCCTGGGCCTCGAAGCCCTGAGCCGCGGCGCCGCCTCCTGCGTGTTTGTCGACCGGCACCGCAAGGCCGTGGAGACGATCCGCGGCAACCTGGCCCGCGCCAGATTGCAGGGCACGGTGCGCGGACAAGATGTGGCCGCCTTCGTCGCCCGCGTGGAACCCGGCGCTTTCGACCTCGTCTTCGCCGATCCCCCGTTCGCCCTGGAATCATCCGACCACGCGCACCCCGCGAGCTTGCTGGCCGGCGCGGACTTGGCCCGCGGCGTCGCGCCCGGGGGGCTCTTTGTCATCGAGCTGCCGGCCGAACCCCCGCCCGGCAATGCGGCTTGGGCATTGCTCCGCAGCCGCCGTTACGGGCAGGCTTGGGTTGCTTACTACCGCCGCACGCCCGAGGCATGACGCGCTTCCTCTACAATCTCCTTTTGCCCCTCGCCTTCGTCGTTGTTCTCCCCGGCTACCTCGGGAGGATGTTCCGGCGCGGCGGCTTCCGCGGCGACTTCGGCCAGCGCTTCGCCCGGTATGCGCCCGGACTACGCGAACGTTTCCGCCACGGCGAATGGATCTGGGTCCACGCGGTCAGCGTGGGGGAGTTGCTCATCGCGCTCAAACTCCTCGAAGAATTGCACCGCCGGAACCCGGCATGGCAATTCGTCGTTTCGAGCACCACCTCGACGGCCCACGCGCTGGCCATGGGGCGGCAGCAGAATTGGTGGGTTCCGGTTTACACCCCGGTCGATTTCGCACCGGTTGTCCGCCGTGCCCTCGACCTCGTGCAACCGCGCGCGGTCATTCTGACCGAGAGCGAAATGTGGCCGAACTTCGTCTGGCAGGCTGCGGACCGCGGTCTGCCCGTCCTGCTGGTCAACGCGCGTGTCTCGCCGCGTTCGGCCCGGCGCTACCGGCGTTTCGCCCGCCTGCTGCGTCCGGTGACCCGGCGACTCGCCGCAGTCGGGTTGCAGGAAGCCGCACACGCGGAACTCTGGGAGCATCTCGGTGTCGGACCAGAGCGCCGGCACGTCACGGGAAGCGTCAAATACGATCCCGCCGCGGACCCCGGCGAAGCGCGTGATTTCCGCCCGCTCCTCGGACGCTTCGGCTTCCGCCCCGGCGATCCGGTTCTGCTGGCCGGCAGCACGCACGAGGGGGAGGAAGAAATCCTGGCCGACGCGCTGGTCGCCTTGCGCACCCGATTCCCCGCGGCCCGGCTGGTCATTGCGCCGCGCCATGTCGAACGGACCGGCCACATTCTGGCGCGTCTGGCCCCGACCGGACTGCGGGCCGCACGCCGCACCTCGGATCCCGATGGCACCGCACCCGATGTCCTCCTCCTCGATACCACCGGCGAATTGCGCGATTGGTATGCCTGTGCGGACGTCGTCTTCATCGGCAAAAGCCTCGCGGGGCGCGGCGGGCAGAATCCCGTGGAGGCCATCCTCGCCGGACGGCCCGTGCTCTTCGGTCCGAGCATGGAAAACTTCGCCAGTCTGCGTGACGCCTTGCTCGACAAAGGGGGCGCGCGGGAGGTCCGCGATGCCGGTTCGCTCGCCGAAGCGGCGGCAAGCCTCCTCGCGTCCCCGGAGCAACACGAGGCCATGACCCGCGCAGCCGCCTCGGCCCTCCGGGCGCACCAAGGAGCCACGGCCAGAACCGCGGATCTCGTGGAGCAATTTGTGCCATGACTCGACCGGACGTCGCGTGTAACCTGCGTGCCGCCCGTCGATGAAAACCAAGCCCTGCAAAATCGGACCCGTCACCGTCGGCGGCCGGAGCCTGCTCCTCATCCT
>JBBECM010000085.1:35882-81664 GCA_040881855.1 Chthoniobacterales bacterium
CTCTGCCGCCAGACCGACCTGATCCACGCCGCCGGGTCCAGCGGCCGGCCGGTCAACGTGAAAAAAGGCCAGTTCCTCTCGCCGTGGGAAATCGCCCCCATCGCCAAAAAGCTCCGCGCGGCCGGGTGCCGGAATTTTTTCTTCACCGAGCGCGGCACAACCTTCGGCTACAACAATCTCGTGGCCGACATGCGTTCCATCCCGTGGATTCAGGAACAGGGGTATCCCGTCGTCTTCGACGCCACGCACTCCGTGCAGCGCCCCGGCGGCGGCGGCGACCGCACCACCGGTGACGGCAAACTGGCCCCCGTGCTGGCCGCCGCGGCCGTGGCGGCCGGGGCGGACGGCATTTTCCTCGAAACGCACGAAGATCCGGCCCGGGCGCCATCCGATGGACCGAACCAAATACCGCTTGCCCGCCTGCCCGCCGTTCTGCGCAAACTCTTGGCTGTCCGACATGCGCTGTAGCCTGCTTCTCACCACCGCCCTGCTCATGGCACCGGCGTTTGCCCGGGCGGAGGAAAAGACAGCCGAAACGGAAGCCGAGCCCGCTGCCCCCGCGATCGAAATCCCCGTGGCCATCGGCCAGAGCGTGCGCGGAATAAGGCTCCCGCATTATGACAAGGGCGGGGACAAATTGAGCCTGCGCCTCAATGCCGATTCCGCCGAACGGGCCAGCGAGACAAAGTTCAGCTTCCAAGGCCTGCGCATCGAAATCTTCGACGAGTCCGCCGACAAGCCCGCGATGGAAGTCATCCTCGACCGTGCCGTCTTCGACCGCGATACGAACCTCCTGACCAGCGAAAACCGAGCGGTCATCCGCGGCGAAACTTTCCAGATCACCGGCAGCCGGTTGGAATTTGATTCCAATACCCGCTCCAGCCGTATACTTGGTCCTGTTTCCATGACCATCTCTCAGATGGAGGAAGCCGCCGCGCCATGAGGATCCTGTCCCTGATTTTGTTGCTCGGTGTGGCCATGGCTGCCGCACCCGCCTCCGCCCAGCAAATGCGCACGGGCGACTCGACCCCCTCGCGGAAAGACCCGCTGGGTTTCGGGGGCCTCTCCAAAGACCGACCGAAAGGCAGCAAAACGGAAATCTCGGCAGAGCGGGAAGCGATCTTCAACGAGAAAGAAAACCGCGCCGACTTCGTCGGCGGCGTCCGGGTCAAAGATGCCGCCTTCCTGCTCAGCGCCGACCGCCTCACCGTTTTCCTCAATAAAGGCCGCTCCGGCATCGACCGCGCCGTGGCCGAGGGCAATGTCGTTATCGTCCAGCAGACCAGCGGCGGCGAAAAAGGCGCAGTGGGCCGCTCGCGCCGCGCGGAATACGTTCCGTCGACCGGCGTGGTCACGCTTTCCGGCTGGCCGGAAATTCAGCAGGGCATCAACCGCCACATTGCCGCCAACGAGACCACCCGCATGGTTCTCAACCGCGACGGCCGCGCCACCACCGAGGGGGCCAGTCGCACGGTCATCACCGACACCGAGGGAGCCGGCGGATTTTGATGAGCACCGCCGCGCCCGAGGCCGAACCGCGGACTTCCCGCGGGTCCGAGCGGGAGAAACCGCTCCTGCAAACCGACAAACTGGTCAAAATCTACGGCGGCCGCGCCGTGGTCAACGGCGTCGACATCAACGTCAAACGGGGCGAAATCGTCGGACTGCTCGGGCCGAACGGTGCGGGCAAAACGACCAGCTTCTACATGATCGTCGGCCTCGTCCGGCCCAACTCCGGCCGCGTTTTTTTTGAAGGGAAGGACGTCACCGGCATGCCGATGTACCAGCGTGCCCGTGCCGGCATGGGCTACCTGCCGCAGGAAGAATCGATCTTCCGCAAACTCACCGTGGAGCAGAATATCATGGCCGTCCTCGAGACGACCAAGATGTCCAAAGCCCAGCGCAAAGCCCGCTGCGAGGAACTCCTCAACCAGTTCGGTATCGAGCACATCGCCAAAAACGAGGCCCTCACCCTGAGCGGTGGCGAAAAACGCCGCCTGACCATCGCGCGTTCCCTCGTGACCAGCCCTTCCCTGCTCATGCTCGACGAACCCTTCAGCGGCGTCGATCCCATCGCCGTCTTCGACGTCCAACAGATCGTGACCAACCTCCGGGAATCCGGACTGGCCATCCTCATCACCGACCACAACGTCCGCGAGACGCTCTCGATTGTCGACCGGGCCTACCTCATCTTCGAGGGACGCGTGGAAAGCGAAGGCAGCAAGGATTTCCTCCTCGATGATCCCGTCAGCCGGAAGCTGTATCTCGGCGAGAGCTTCCGGATGTGAGCGACGTGCCCGCGAAAACCACACCCCGGACGATCAGCGTCGGTGACTTCCACCGCAAGCACGCTGGAACCCTCGGACTCGAACTGCTCGCCGGCGAAAGCGGCCTCGACCGGATCATCCGCGAACCCACGGTCAACCGCCCCGGACTCGCCCTCTCCGGGTTCTTCAGCTATTTTGCACCTAAACGCGTGCAGGTTTTCGGCAGCGCCGAGTTGAGCTACCTCAAGAGTTTGTCTGCCACCGAACGCACCGCGCGCCTGCGGCGGTTCTTCGGTTGCACCATCCCCTGCCTGGTGGTGGCCCGCCAGGCCAAGGTGCCCCCCATGGTGATCAAACTCGCCAACCAGGCCGGCGTGCCCGTTTTCCGCACGCCGATGATCACCATGAAGTTCATCAACGCCGCGACCATCGCGCTGGAATTCGAGTTCGCCCCGCGCCGCAGCGAACACGGCAGCATGGTCGACATCCTCGGCATCGGCACGCTCATCCGCGGCGCCAGCGGCATCGGCAAAAGCGAATGCGTGCTCAGCCTCCTCGAACGCGGATACAGCCTGGTCAGCGATGACATCACCCGCTTCCGGGCCGTCGAGAACCGCGAACTCATCGGCTCTTCGGCCGACCTCACCCGCTTCCACATGGAAGTGCGCGGCATCGGCATCATCAACGTGGCCGCCATTTTCGGGGTCAGCAGCATCCGCACCGAGAAATCCCTCGACCTCGTGGTCACCCTCGAAGACTGGCGGGAAATGGACGACATCGACCGGCACGGGCTCCAACGCCAGACCTACAAGATCCTTGGCATCCCGGTGCCCCATGTTATAATTCCCGTTCGCATGGGGCGCGACCTCGGTCACCTGATCGAAGTCGCCGCCCTCGACCACAAACTCAAGTCGCACGGGATGAACAGCGCGCTGGAATTCAACGAGCGGTTGATCAAAATGATGGAAGCCAAAAACTGACATGGGGATCCTCGCCAAGAAATCGACCGCCGCAGGCCAGCGCGTGACACGCGAACTGGTCATCCTCAACCGCTACGGGCTCCACGCCCGCCCGGCGGCCATGTTCGTCAAGACCTCCAACCGGTTCAAATCCGAGATCTGGGTGGAAAAAGACGGCGAGGAAGTCAACGGCAAGTCGATCATGGGCCTCATGATGCTCGCCGCCGGCCATGGTTCGAAAATCAGGATCAGCGCGGCCGGCACCGATGCTGAAAAGTTCCTCAAAGAAATCGCGGAACTCGTGGCCAGCCGGTTCAACGAGGATTGACCGCGGCTTCCCCGGCGGCCCCGCACCCTCACCGCAGCGCGCGGTAGCGGCGGATCAAGGCGTTGGTCGAGCTGTCGTGCTGCAAGTCTGGCCTCTCTTTGCTCTCCAGTTCGGGAACAATCCGCTGCGCCAGCACCTTGCCGAGTTCGACGCCCCACTGGTCGAACGAGTTGATGTTCCAGATCACCCCTTGGGTGAAAACGCTGTGCTCGTAAAGCGCGACCAACTTGCCCAGCGTAGCCGGCTCGATCACTTCGGCCAGGATGGTGTTGGACGGACGATTCCCCTTGAACACCCGGTGCGGCACCAGCGCCTCCGCTGTCCCTTCGGCCCGCACCTCCTCCGCCGTTTTTCCGAAAGCGAGCGCCTCGGCTTGGGCGAACATGTTGGCCATGAGGATGTCATGGTGTCGTCCGATGGGATTGAGCGTCCGGGCAAAGCCGATGAAGTCGCAGGGGATAAGGTGCGTCCCCTGATGGATGAGTTGGTAGAAAGAGTGTTGCCCGTTGGTGCCCGGCTCGCCCCAGTAGATCGCCCCCGTGCTGTAGTCGACCGGCTGCCCGTCGAGCGTGACGCTCTTGCCGTTGCTTTCCATGGTGAGTTGCTGCAAATAAGCGGGAAAGCGCTTCAAATATTGTTCGTAGGGGAGCACCGCCGCGGTCTGCGCGTCGAAAAAATCCGCATACCAGACCGCGAGCAAGCCCATCAGCACCGGCAGATTCTCCCCGAATGGCGCCGTGCGGAAGTGCTCGTCCATCTCGTGGAAACCCGCGAGGAGAGCGCGGAAATTTTCCGGTCCGACAGCCACCATGGTCGAAAGCCCGATGGCCGAATCCATCGAGTAACGTCCGCCCACCCAGTCCCAGAACCCGAACATGTTGGCCGTGTCGATGCCGAAGTCGCGCACTTTCTCCGCGTTGGTCGACACGGCCACGAAATGCTTCGCGATGGCCGACTCGTCGCCGCCGAGACCGCGCAGGACCCACTCCCGCGCGGTGTTCGCGTTGGTCATGGTCTCGAGCGTGGTGAAGGTCTTCGACGAAATGATGAAAAGCGTCTCCGCCGGATCGAGGCCGCGCACCGCCTCGGCGAAATCGTCGCTGTCCACATTGGAGACAAATTCGCAGCGGATGGCCGGGTCGCTGTAAAATTTGAGCGCCTCGCCGGCCATCACCGGACCGAGGTCCGAGCCTCCGATGCCGATGTTGACCACATTGCGGATCTTCCGTCCCGTGTGACCGAGCCACGCACCCGACCGCACGCGTCCGGCGAACGACGCCATCCGGTCCAGCACTTCGTGCACGCCGGGTACGACGTCCGCGCCGTCGACGGGGATCTTCTCCCCGCGCGGCGCCCGCAGAGCCACGTGCAAGACGGCGCGGTTTTCCGTCGTATTGATTTTTTCCCCGCCGAACATCGCCTCGATCCGCCCGCGCAACCCGCGCTCGCCGGCCAAAGCCATCAGCAAACGCAAGGTCTCCTCCGTCGCGCGGTTTTTCGAGTAGTCGAGGTAGAGCCCGCAGCCCTCGGCCCGGAATTTTTCGGCCCGGAGGGGATCGGACGCAAAAAGCTCGCGCAAGTGCAGATCGGCCACCTCGGTGGCATGAACTCTCAGGGCTTTCCAGGCGGGACTTTGCGTCAGGCTTGATGTGCTCATGATGGGCGTCAAGGAACCAGAGATAGCGCCCGAGGTGAAACCTTAAATCCCGCGCTTTGGACTTGCGCCTCGGGGGCGCTGGTCCAAAATATTGCGTGATGAAAACATTCCTTCCCCTTGCCTTGGCCGCCGCCATCCTGACCGGGTGCGCCGCTATCGAGAAAGCCGAGCGCGGCGGCACCGAACAAATGCTGGCCGCCGCCGGCTTCAACGTTGTCCCGGCCGACACGCCGGAACGCCAAACCTCGCTGGCCCAACTCAAGCCCTACGTCATCTCGCGGCAGTTCCGCGGCGGTCAGGTGCTCTACGTTTACCCCGACGCGCAGGGCAACTTCGCCTACATCGGGAACCAGGCCGCCTACGACCGCTACCAGAGCCTGATGGTGCAGCAGCAAATCTCCGACCAGAACCTCATGGCTGCCCAGATGGCCTCCATGCCGGGCATGTGGGGCTGGGGCTACTGGGGCTACTAGGGCCGGTCGCCTCCCCAACTTGCCGCGGCGACTCGAACCGCCGCGGCTGTCTGCAGTGACACAAACCATCCTCTGGATCACTGGTTGGGGAGTGCCCGCGGGGCAACTTGGCAACTGCGCCGCAGAGCTTCTTCCTTCCTTTCGCCACGAGGAGATTCCTCCCTCTGCCGACGCCCTCGCTGATGCTTTGGCGACGCCGGCCCACCTGCTCGGCGGGTTTTCTTTCGGAGCCCACCTTCTGCTCCACGCAGACGACCCGCGCCCCCGCTTCCTCCTCGCGCCCTTCGCCGATCTGAAGAAAGAAGCGGCGCTCGGCGGCGCTGTCGCCACGACGCAGCTCCGGCAGCAACTCCGGTGGTTCAAGCGCGACCCGGACGCGGCCCTGGCCGATTTCCGTGCCCGCATCGGCGCCGAGCCTCCAGCCCCCGAGGAAAAACATGACCGACCCTCGCTCCTCTGGGGGCTGGAACAAATGCTCGCCCCCGGCCGTCTCCCCGTCCCGCTCCCCTCCGGATCTCTGGCCATTGCCGGCGGGCACGACCCCCTGCTCGATACCGAGTTGCTGGCGCGCGGCATACCCGGACTTCGCGTCATCGACGCCGGTCACCACATGCACCCTTTGCTCGCGGAGATCGCGCGCCTGCGGCACATTGGCTCCTCATGATGCCGTCCGGTCCGCCCGATTTCGACCGCCGTGCGACCCAATACAACGCGCACGCCACACTGCAACGCGAAGCCGCCGACTGGCTCGCCGAGTGGTTGCCGGAGGAAATCCCCGCCCCCGCCCTCGAACTGGGAGCCGGCACCGGCTTGTTCACCCGTCACCTCGCGGCGCGCACCCGGGGACTGGCCGCCTGCGACATCGCACCGCGTATGGTCCAGATCGGACGCCGCACGTTGCCGGAGGTTGCCTGGTCGGTGGCCGACGCCATCCATCCGCCCGGTTCGCCGGGATATCGATCGATCTTCAGTTGCAGCCTCATGCAATGGATGCCCGATCCCTGCGCAACTTTCCGTGCCTGGCACCGCCTCGCGGCACCTGGCGCCTCGCTGATCTCGGGATGGTTCATCCGCGGAACCCTCGCCGAATTTTATGACGTCTGCCCGGACGCCGCACCCTTCCGCTGGCGAACCGGGGACGAGTGGATCGGGCTTCTCGGGGAAACCGGTTGGCGCATCGTGCGATGCGAAACACGAACCTTTGCCCGCCGACATGCCAGCGCTGCCACCATGCTGCGGGAAATGCATCGCGCCGGATCCGTCGTCCCGCGCCGCCTCGGTGCGGGACAGTTGCGCAGCGTCCTGCGCCGATACGACGAGACCAACCGCGAGAACGACGGCGTGCAGACCACGTTCGCCTTCCTTCGCGTGGAGGCAGTCCGGTCATGAACGCGGCAGACTCGGCACAACTCATTATGGCCAATTACCGCCGGCTCTTCGGCCGCGATCTGGTCGATCTCCCTGATCCCTCCCGCGCCCCGGAGACTCTCTTCACCGCCCCCTGCGCCGTTCTCTCCGCTCTCGGCCCTTTCGGCTCGGACCACCTCTTCAACTACGCCAACTGCACCGCCCTGGAGCTCTTCGGTTATGCCTGGGACGAACTTATCGGCCAACCCTCGAGTGCCAGCGCCGAACCCGTGCACCGGGACGAGCGCCGGCGCCTGCTCGACGAAGTCGGCCGGCACGGCTTTATCGGGAACTATTCCGGCATCCGCATCAGCAAATCAGGCCGCCGCTTCCGCATCGTCAATGCGACCGTCTTTAATCTCCTCGACAATACCGGCGGCTACCTCGGGCAAGCTGCCACCTTCGAAACCTGGCAGCCCGTCTAAACCCGCCGGGTCGTCCGCTTTAGCAAATATCCCCTCCCATCCTCCCGATTCGTGGCTTAATTTCGTTTCATGCCTGATCTCGGACAAACCACCTTCACCATGGCGGACCTTACCGCCCGCGCCGAGGGCCGCGGACCTCTTCCGCCGGAGGTCCGTCTTGCCGTCCTCGGATCCCCCGTCGGGCACTCGCTTTCTCCCGACATGCACAACGCGGCCCTCGCCGCCATCGGCTCCGACGTCCGCTACGCCAAAATCGAATGCGCACCGGAAGACCTCGCCGCGGCCGTCGACTGCGCCCGCCGGGCCAACTTCCTCGGTCTCAACCTTACCATCCCCCACAAATTCGACGCCCTCAAACTCTGCACCGAACTCGACGACACCGCGCGCCAGCTCGGCGCGGTCAACACGCTGCTCTTCGACGGCACCCGCACCGCCGGCTTCAACACCGACGGGCCGGGCCTCGTCCGCGCCATCCGTGAAGTCTTCTCCTTCGACCTCCGTGACCTCCGCATCATGGTCCTCGGCGCCGGCGGCGGCGCCGGTTCGGCCGCCGCCCTGCAATGCGCGCTGGAAAAATGCCCGCGCCTCGTCCTGGTCAACCGCACCGAAAGCAAAGCGCACGACATCGCCGGGCGCGTCACGGAACTGCTCCACACCGACCGCCTCGAAGGGCCAGAAGATCCGGTCACGGTCATCCCGTTGGAAGAATCCGCCCTGCGCGAACAACTCACCCGCACCGATCTGGTCATCAATGCGACCTCCCTCGGCATGAAACGCACCGACCCGCGTCTCATTCCGGCCAGCCTGCTCACGCCGGACCTGATGGTTTACGATATGATTTACCGTCCGGCTGTTACGCGTCTACTCGAGGACTCGCAGAATGCCGGCGCCCGCACAGCCAATGGGCTATCCCTGCTCCTTCATCAAGGAGCACTGTCCCTCGAAATCTGGCTCAACCGCCCGGCGCCGTTGGAGGCAATGCGGGGCGCGCTTGCCGGAGTGGCCGCCTGAATAGTCTTTTCTCCTTCGCGGTTCGGCCATATTGAACGTTACGATTATCGGACCACGGAACATTCCCCGGCTCCGTTCCTCACGTCTCTCCATGGCATCCTCCTTCAACGTCTATGGCTACCGTTTCAACATTGCGGGAGATGCGCCCGACTCGCTCAAGGCACTCGCCTCCGATTTCGAGTTCTTCGCCGATCCGGCGCCGGTGGCGACTGAGCCCTCGGCCGCCATTCGTATCCGCTACGCCGCACCCGACTTCTCCTCCCTGCCGCCGATCCGCGCCAGTGTCTACACTCCGCGAAACATCTCCTACAAACACGGCGAACTGACGCTCGTCGACTACCACGGTCGCGGACTCGGCCGCCACCATCGCAGCTCGGGCGACTTCGAGATCACCACACTCGATCCAGATCTCCAATACGAAGCCTGCTACCTCTTTCTCCTCTCGCAACTCGGCGAGGCCCTCGACCGGCGCGGCCTGCACAGGGTGCACGCACTCGGGATCAGCGTGCGCGACCGCGCGGTGCTCGTGCTCTTGCCGATGGGCGGAGGCAAAAGCACACTCGGCGCGGAACTGCTCGCCGATCCGGAAGTCCGCCTTCTCTCCGACGACTCGCCGCTCATCGACCGCGAGGGCAACATCCACGCCTTTCCCACGCGTATCGGTCTGCTACCCGGGGCCGACGCTCAAATCCCTCCGGAATTTCGCCGCACGGTCAACCGCATGAATTTCGGACCGAAGACCTTGGTGGACTACCGCTACTTTGCCCCCCGCGTGATTGCCGGGGCGAAACCGGCGTTCGTTTGCCTCGGCAGCCGCACGCTAGCCGAGAAAGGGCGCCTCGTCCCGGCATCCCGCACCGCCGCCCTGCGACGGTTCGCCTCCGACTGCGTGATTGGCATGGGGCTGTTCCAAGGGCTGGAGTTCTTTTTCCAGAAGAGCACCGGCGAGATCCTCGGGCGCGCTCCCGTGGCCTGGTCCCGCCTACGCGCCAGCTGGGCGGTGCTCGTCCGCTCGCAACTGCTTGAGCTGCAACTCGGACGCGACCGCTCCGGCAACGCCCGCCTTCTGCTCGACTACGTCCGGGCACACTGAACGTGCCTGCCAGCTCGCCCATTGCCCGCCGCACGCTCGTGCATCCGGGATCCGGCTGGCAAGGAATGACCAATGCCGCGTACCTCGCGGCCGCCCGGGTCATCGCCCGGGTCATCGCCCGTCATGCGATCGTTCGAAGCGTCACGCTGCGCCGCAGCATCGCTGCGGGCGAGGCACGCTTCGGCCGCAGCGATATCGATTTGGATATCGTGCTTCATTCCGCCTGCGCGACACCGGCGGAGGCACGGCAACTTTCGGACCTCAACCGCACCGTACGGCGCTTGGGATTGATCTGCCCGTGGCTGGGCCAATGCGGAGCGATCGCCTTCGACGAGCTGGCTGAATGGGCGGAACTGGAAAGCTTTCGTGTAGGGCTCGATCTCGACCACGCCGTGCTGCTGGAGGGAGAGCCATTCGAGTTCACCCGCCACCCGATCACACCGGAGCAGGCTGCTTACCGCACCGCTTGCTGGTTCGAAAACTACCTGCCGCGCGCCCTGCGCTCCGGCAATTGCACCAACCTGTGGAAGTTCACCCTCGAGATGTGGACCACTTGCAACCTCGGGCTCGGACGCACGATCACTCCACACCTCAGGCGATCCGACACATTGGCCGAATGGCATTTGCAGGAACCGCAATCCGATCTCCCCGCTCCTGACTGGCCGGCTGATCGTCTTTGGCTGCAGATGATGGCGCTCACCGCCGAGTTGCACTCCACATTACTCGCGCCGCTCGGTGTCCCGGCACAACCGCTCTCACATTCGCTCATCCTGCCACCGAGCTTCGCCCGGCGCACGCTTTTGGTCGGCACCGCGGAGCAAATCGCCAGCCGCATCGCCCGTCTCCCCGCAAATGCCATTGCCCTAACGCCCGAGGCGCTGGGGTTGTACCTGGAATACATCAACCCCGCACTCTTCGGACTGCTGCCGCCGGAGATCCAAGCACTGGGCTTTCAACGGCCATCACGGGCAGCTTGGCAATCTGTGCTCAGGCGCTGGAGTTTTCCTTTCCTTGCCCGCAAACCCGGTTTCGGTTCGCGCGATTTCGGCACGGCGCCACGCTATGTCCTCTACGCTCAACGTGCTGCCGCAACGCTCGGCACCGGCGACACACCTGCTCCGATCCGACTCGATGACCTAGGGCCCGCGGCGCGATCGCCGCAGGCGTTCAGCACGTATTTCATCGACCACTATCCTGAGGTGCTCGCCGCTGCCAGGAGGTTTCCGCGCACATCTGCCCTCGGTTTGTGAGCCCTCCATGGGGTCCGCTTGGGGCTTTCAAGCATTCCCCCCTGCCCCGCTAGTGCTATCAATTTCACCGCTCCGGAGGTCGCTTCGCGTTGACTCAAGGAGCGAGCCTTCGTCCGGCAGGTTCGAAGAGTCCCGTTCGGGCACCTCGGAACCTACTCGAGAATCTTCTCGATGTCCTCGTCAGGCAGCCGCATCGGATGACCTTCCCAGACGATCTCGCCGGACTTGTTGACCAGGAACGCGTGCGGAATACCGCTGACTCCCATCTTTTCGTTCAACCGTCCGCCGGTGTCGGTCGCCACGGCGTAATCCATCGGCACTTCCCTCTGGAATTGGCGCAGGTTCAAGACATAGGTAACGCCGCTTGTCCAGCGACCCTCTTGACCCAAACCCTTATCCTGTCCATGATACTGTCCAGATGACTGCTATCACTTACACGGCCGCGCGCGAAAATCTGGCTTCCACCATGGACCAGGTCTGCGCGGACCACGATCCGGTCATCATCACCCGCAACCGCGACCAGGCTGTCGTCATGCTCTCCATGGAAGATTACGAATCCCTACAGGAGACAGCGTATTTGCTACGGTCCCCCGCCAACGCCCGGCGTTTGCTCGCTTCCATCGACAGCCTCAACAAAGGGAAGAAAATCACAAGAAGTCTCAAAGACCTGGCCGAGGCGTGAACCTCGTTTTTTCGCCGCAGGCTTGGGAGGAATATCAGCACTGGGCGGCAAACGACCGGAAGCTGGTCCGGCGGATCAACGACTTGATCAAGGACACCATCCGCAGTCCCTACCAAGGAATCGGCAAACCGGAACCGTTGCGGCATGCCTTGGCTGGATTCTGGTCGCGCCGCATCACCGACGAGCACCGCATGGTCTACCGCATCGTCGGCAAAAGCCTGGAAATCGCCCAACTGCGGTTCCACTACGCGAAGTAGCTCCCGGCCCGCGCACGACAGGTTAAGGCAGATCAGGTGGACGCTTGATCTCCCACACGAGATCACGCCGGCCGCTCACTCCGCGCGAAGCTCCGTCATGGTCTTGGCGGTCGAAGCCGACGCTATAGACCATCACATCATCATTCTCGGTGCGGTAAATGAACGGCCGGCCGGTGAAAGGGCCGATGATCCTCGCTTCCGGGAGCCCGAGGTCCTGCAACGAAGCCGGATACTTTACTTCGCGCGAACCGGAAGTCCTCCAAAGCCAGTCCGAGGCGGGCGAGTTGAAGGTTCACCTCGTATTCTTCAAGCAGTCTCGGCAGTCCGTCATAGGAAGGCGCCGCGGTGCGCGCCAGCAGCGCCCAGCGCGGAACGGAGCGGAGGAAACTTTCCTCCTTGGCTTGTCCGGTCTGGCCATTGCTGAGCACTTCACGGACCGAGACCATCAACCGCAAATAGGCCGCGTAGTCGCTGACCAAGAGGGGAGCGAGCGCTGTCTGGTAAAGGCCGCCTATCCAGCGCGCCAGCCCTGCTTCATCGGACGGCATGACGTTGGCGCTTTTCGCGATTTCCTGCCCCAGCGAGATGCGACCGGCCAAGACTCGCTCGAAGAAGCACATGCCAAGCAAGACGCGCTCGCCATCCATGGTACGAACAAGATCCGCGCGGGCTTCCGCTGCATGCCGGGCCCATAAATCGTCGAGAGCTTGCCATTCCTGCATCCGGAAAGAACCAGCTGGTAGTTCGGCGATCACCGACTGGGCGGTTCCGATTGCCATTTGATCGAACGACACGCCGATCATCCATCCCAGAAGGAAGTCATGCCGCAGACCGAACGATGCCAGTCGCGCGGTGGTCAGCACATCTTCCGCCGCCTCGCTTTGGTTGCCCTCTTTCGCGGCCAGCCAAGCTTTGGCACCCGAGAACTGCACGGCCGCGAATAGCGGGTTCAGCAGCCCGGTCTCCGTAACGTATCCTTGCGAAGAGTCCCGCTCGGGCACCGCGGCCGGACGCCGGGCGGCCTCACGCATGAGGCGGAAAAACTCCTGCATCTCCGGCCACTGCATCTGCGCCTTCCATTGCGCCAACCGCTCTCGATCAAACTGCTCCGGCGCCAGCTCGGGGGCCGGCGAGCGAAGGCGTGCATCGATGAAGTCCTCGCGACCTCTGATCTCTTTCCAGACGGATTCCGCACGCTGCAAAAGAGAGGGGCCGCATTCTCCTCATCCGGAATCCGCGCCGGAAGGACCTCGGCTTCGGTCATGGGGATTCCCTTCGCACGGATTTCCTCCTTGAGCCGGTCGAGTTGCCACCGAGTCAGGCCATAATACCACGCCACCCAAGCGACCGCGGCTAGGGCGAGAACTCCGAGCGGAACCCTTAACCACAGCGAGCGACGCAAAGCGGCCATGATTATCCGGCGCTAGACCTACTCGAGAATCTTCTCGATGTCCTCGTCACGCAGCCGCATCGGATGACCCTCCCAGACGATCTCGCCGGACTTGTTGACCAGGAACGCCTGCGGAATACCGCTGACTCCCATCTTCTCGTTCAACCGTCCGCCGGTGTCGGTCGCCACGGCGTAATCCATCGGCACTTCCCTCTGGAACTGGCGGATCACCGCGTTCGGTTCATCGGTCACGCCGACGACCAGCAGTCCGCGTTCCTTGAACCTACCATGGATCTCGTTGAGATGCGGGATGCTCTCGCGGCAAGGCGGACACCACGTGGCCCAGAACTCGAGGAGAAGCGGCTTGCCCTCCATCTCCGGTTTCGGGCCGAGAAAGTTCAAAGTGCCCGAAGGCAGCTTTTGCCCGACCATTTCGGCCGAGACGATGGAGGATCCGAAAACGGCGAGCCAAGCCGCCACAATGAGGGGGGATAATTTGTGCACGCCCGGAAACTACCGACCGGCTGGCCGGCTCGGCACGAAAAAAATCGGGGCCGGGGGTCTCCGTCACACCGCCTGCTGCGCCCGCTGGCGCAGCGCGTGGTCGGCCAGCACCAACCAGACCATCGCCTCGACGATGGGCACGGCGCGGGGCAACACGCACGGGTCGTGGCGTCCGCGGGCCGCCAGTTCGGTGTTCTCGCCGGAAGCGGTGACGGTCTGCTGGGCCTTGGCGATGGTGGCGGTCGGTTTGAAGGCGACGCGGAAGGTGATGTCTTCGCCATTGCTGATGCCGCCCTGGATTCCACCGGAGCGGTTGGTCAGCGTGCGGGTGCGCCCTTCGCGCATCTCAAAGGCGTCGTTGTGCTCCTGCCCGGTGAGCTTGGTCCCCTCGAAACCGGATCCGATTTCAAATCCCTTTGTCGCGGGCAAACTCAGCATGGCTTTGGCCAGATCGGCCTCAAGTTTGTCGAAGGACGGTTCCCCGAGGCCGGGCGGGCAGTGGCGCACGACGCATTCGATGAGTCCGCCGACGGAGTCACCGCAGGAACGGGCTTCTTTGATCCGCGCGATCATCCGGTCCGCGGCGGCGGCATCCGGACAGCGCACCGCGTTGGCCTCGATGGCTGCGGAGGCGACCGTGGCCGCGTCGACGGACGAATCGATCTGGTGGATGCGGCTGACCCAAGCGAGCACTTCCACGCCGGGGTGGAGCGCATCGAGAACCTTGCGGGCCACGACGCCCGCGGCAACGCGTCCGATGGTTTCACGCGCCGAGGCGCGTCCCCCACCCTGCCAATTGCGGATACCGTATTTGGCCTGGTAGGTGAAATCGGCGTGGGACGGACGGAACGACGTCTCCATTTCCCGGTAGGCCTCGGGCCGCGCGTCCTCGTTGCGTACGAGAATGGCGATGGGCGTGCCCAGCGTCTTGTCTTCGAAGACGCCGGATAAAATTTCGCAGCGGTCAGCTTCTTTGCGCGGCGTCACGATGTCGCTCTGGCCCGGACGCCGGCGGTCGAGTTCTTTTTGGATGTCGGCTTCGGTCAGGGTGAGCTGCGGCAGGCAGCCGTCGACGACCACGCCGACCCCGCCACCGTGGGACTCGCCCCACGTGGCGATGCGGAAAAGCTGGCCGGTGCTGCTGGACATGAAGCGGATATCCTAGCTCAGGCTATGACCTACTCTGAAGGTTTTTTTGGAAACCGCAGAGAGCGCAGAGGGCACGGAGGAGGAATTGAAGTGATTTTGGTCGGATCTAGCGGTGGTCTGTGACCTTCGGGGCCTTCTCTACTCATGTTCCGGCGGACATAGTCCGCCGCTCCAAGCCACCATTCCCCTCTGCGTTTATTTCCTCGGCTAAGGAAAACGGGGGTATTTCGAGAAGTCCGGCTTCCGCTTTTCGAGGAAGGCCTGCTTCCCTTCTTTGGCCTCTTCGCTCAGGTAATAGAGCAGGGTCGCATTGCCGGCGAGGTCGAGCAGGCCCATCTGGCCGTCGCAGTCGGCATTGAGCGCGGATTTGAGGCAGCGCAGGGCCATGGGCGAAAGATCGAGCATTTCGCGGCACCACTTGAGGGTTTCCTCCTCGAGCTGTGCCAGCGGGACGACCGTATTGACCAGGCCCATGTCGAGCGCCTGCTGCGCGTCATACTGACGGCAGAGGAACCAAATTTCGCGGGCCTTTTTTTGTCCGACCACACGCGCGAGATAACTCGCCCCGAGGCCGCCGTCGAAAGAACCAACCCGCGGCCCGGTCTGTCCGAAGCGGGCATTGTCCGCCGCAATGGTCAGATCACAGACAATATGCAGCACGTGCCCGCCGCCGACAGCATAACCGGCGACCATGGCCACGACCGGCTTGGGCAGGCTGCGGATCTGCTTTTGCACGTCGAGGATGTTGAGGCGCGGCACGCCGTCGGCTCCGACATAGCCCCCCTCGCCCCGCACCTTCTGGTCGCCGCCGGAGCAGAAAGCCTTGTCGCCTTGGCCGGTGAGGACAACCACCCCGATCGAAGCGTTGTCGCGGCAGTGGTCGAGGGCGTTTTTGAGTTCTTCGACCGTCTGGGGACGGAAGGCATTTCGGACCTCGGGGCGGTTGATCGTGATCTTGGCGATGCCGTCATCGGTCTGCTCGAACTTCAGGTCGGTGTAATCTTTGATTTTTCGCCACGCCGTTTTTGCCATGGGGGAAGGAAAGCAGAATGTCCGCCGGGTTTCCAGATCGGCGGTGGCCGGGGGCTCCGGCGGCGGCTCTACAGGTTGAGCGCGCGGAGCAGCAGCTCGAAAATCCGACCCGCCTCCGCTGCGAACGTGGCGGCGTGGGCCAGGAGTTCCCGGGCGAAGCCGGCAAAGCTGACGTAAGGCGTGGCGAGAATGAGGAGGAGCGACAGAACGAGCAGATTCATCAGGTAGATGACCGTGAGGGAAAAGAACGTGCCGCCGTA
Organism: Chthoniobacterales bacterium; assembly: GCA_040881855.1. Taxonomy (GTDB): domain Bacteria; phylum Verrucomicrobiota; class Verrucomicrobiia; order Chthoniobacterales; family JACTMZ01; genus JACTMZ01. Next base: position 52,027 of record JBBECM010000085.1, read on the forward strand.
AGCGAGGTCGGTCTGGCCGCGCGGGATCATGGACAGCGTGAACGTGGCGTGGAATCCCCAGGTGAGACCGAGCAAGCCGTAAAGGATGCCCGCGGCCAGCTCCGCATGGGGTTGGAGGTCGTAGAAAAAAGAGACGATGCCGTAGAGAAGAATGACAAAGACGCTGTAGATGGGGATGAAATACGGCGCGAGGGCGATCCACGTGTTGATTTTGGAGGAAACGATGTAGCCGCCGTCACTGCCGACGCGAAACTCGGAAACGCGCCCGCCCATGATCTTGACCATGAGCGCGTGCGTCAGTTCGTGACCGAAAACATAAACCGTCAGCCATTTCGGCAGGCCGAAGTAAATAATGAGCCAACAGACCAGACCGAGGCTGAAGAACCAGAACTCCACCGTGGCCCAGAAATGCGGCCGCCCCGCGGCCTGCGAAGTGAATGCGTCGATCAGTGCGCTGAAAAACGCGGCAGTCAGGATGTAGCAGAGCGGGAGAAGGAAGAGACCGACGACGAACTTCACCCAGCGCACCGGGACGACGAGCGTGGCATCGGCGGGGGCGGCGAAAGACGTGTTGAGACGCGTGCCGCGCGCAGGCTTGGAGCGGCGGGCACGTTTGGCCATCGGGCGGGGAGGCGTCAGGCCCGGCCCATGTAAGCGCCGGTGCGCGTGTCGATTTTGACCATCTCGCCTGCCTTGATGAAGAGCGGGACGTTGACGATGAGGCCGGACTCGAGGGTGGCGGGCTTTTGCACGTTGCTTGCCGTGTCGCCGCGCAGTCCCTCGGGAGATTCGATGACTTTCATCGTGACCGAGGCCGGCACTTCGACCTCGACCGCTTTGCCTTCGGCGTAGAGGACTTCGACTTTGAGATTCTCGACCAAATAGTCCTTGGCCCCGGCGAGGAGCACCTCGTCGAGGTCGACCGTCTCGTAGCTCTCGGGGTCCATGAAATGGTAACCCTGATGGTCCTTGTAGCTGAACTCGAGCGGGCGGCGCTGCAGGTCGATAAGCTCGACTTTTTCGGTCGAACTGAAACGGACGTCGCTCGACTTACCGGTCTTGATGCTGCGGATAATGGCCTGCACGAAGGCGCGGAGGTTGCCGGGGGTGCGGTGATGGACTTCCAACACGACGTAAGTGTCGGTGTTGTATTTGATGGCCATTCCTTTGCGGAGGTCGTTGGCGGCGGGCATAAAGTCGGGTTGGTTGGAAAGTTTCGGGCGCGACGGTCACACGCCTTGGAGGCGCGAGAGGTCTTGCGAGTCGATGATGCCGACCGGGCGGTTGTCTTCGTCCACCACAATCAGATCGTCAATCCGGTGGGTCTTTAGCACGTGCAAAGCCTCGGCGGCAAGCTTGTCCCCGCGGATGGTCACCGGGTTTTTCGTCATGAACCGGGCCACCGGGCGCGTCCCGAGGTCGGGATGGGCCTGGTAGTGGCGCGCCAGATCCCCGTGGGTGAACACACCGGCCAGCTTGCCATCCGGGCCGACGATGGCCGCGGCACCGGAGCGGCACTTGGTCATTTCTTTGACCGCATCCATCACGGTGGCCTCGGCAGGCGCGACGGCGACCTGCGAATCTTTGCGCATGATCTGGTTGACGCGATTGAGCAGGACGCGGCCCAGGCTTCCCCCGGGATGGAAGCGCGCGAAGTCGTCCTGGTTGAAGCCGCGCGCCTCGAGCAGCACCATGGCCAGCGCATCGCCGAGGGCGAGCATGGCGGTCGTGCTGGACGTGGGGGCGAGATTCAAGGGGCAGGCTTCCTGGCTGACCGCGACATCGAGCACGACGTTGGCGGCTTGGGCGAGCGTGGAGTCGGCGCGACCGGTCACGGCAATCAGCGTCACATCGAAGCGCGCCAGCGGCGGGAGAATGTTGAGCAACTCGGCCGTCTCACCGCCGTAGCTGAAGACGAGGACGACATCACCGTCGGCCACGAGTCCGAGGTCGCCATGGAGGGCATTGAGTGAATTGAGGACGACGGCGGTCGAACCGGTGCTGGTCAGGGTGGCGGCGATTTTGTCCCCGATGTGGCCGGATTTGCCCACCCCGCAGACGACAACTTTGCCGCGGCGGTCGGCGCACGCGCGCAGGGCCTCAATGGCGCGCCCGAAGGCCTCGCCGTCGAGGTGGTCGGCCAGACGCCGTAATTCGTCGGCCTCGATACCGATGACGCGGCGGGCTTTGGACAGATAATCCATCGGACGGAGGATCTTCCCGCGGGAGAGGCGCCCAAGGCGAGAGTGATTTTCGGGATTGCCGAGACGGAGCGGGATCCCGCAAGCTGAAGTATGCGCCACTTGCCTCTCCTCATGATCGCCCTGACCGTCGGCGGGTCGTGCCTGGCCCAAGACTTCGTGGCCCCGCGCCAGACACGCCGCGAAATCGCCCCGCCGCCGCGCTCAGTCAGCCCGCTGGATCCGGATTCGACAATCGAGGGTGTCGTGGCCGCGGCTTTCCAGACGAGACAACCGTGGCAGTTGATCAATCCGCTCGCCGCCAAGGGATACGGGGACGGCCGCTATTTGACCTCCTGGGATCCGGACGACGTGGGCAAGCCCAAGGGGTTCATCCTGTTCGGCCTCCGTTTCTGGTAAGCGCGCGGCGCGGCCGCTTTTCCCGTTTCATGCGCCTGCTCTTCGTCAAGCTTCGCCACATCGGCGACGCCCTGCTGATGACGCCGACGCTTGCCGCGGTGAAGCAGATCATGCCGCGCAGCGAAATCTGGGTCGTGGTGCGGCGGGGCACCGAAGGCATTCTCGCCGGCTGCCCGCATATCGACCAAGTGCGCACGGCCATGATTCCCGAGCACGGCGCGGCGCGGGAGGAGCATCGCGGGGCGGACCGCAGGCTGCTCGGCGAATTGCGTTCGGCGGGGTTCGAGCATGCCTTCGAGTTGAGCGGTGGGGACCGGGGGCGTTGGATGACGACGTTGTCCGGCGCGCGCAGCCGGACGGCCAATGTGGCCAACCGGAGGTTCCCTTGGTGGTGGCGGCCCGCTTTCAATCGTCCCTCGGCCAGCCGCCGCTACGGATGGCACGAGCTGCAGCGCGATTACCTCACGGTCGGTGATGTGCTCCCCTTGCCCGAAGAGATTCCGCCGCTCCGTTTCGATCCGGGGGCGATGCGTCCGTGGACTCCGGGCCGGGATCCCGGGGATTTTGCCGTCATCCACGCGGGGACGCGTTGGGAAAGAAAATCATGGCCCGAGGAGCGCTGGATCGAGGCCGGTCGCGCGCTGCTCGGTCGCGTGCCGCGGATCGTGCTGAGCTGCGGACCGGATCCGCAGGAGCGGGCGCTCAACCAGCGGCTGTGCGCCGCACTCGGTGCGCAGGCCATCTCGACCGACGGACAAACGGATTGGACAGAGCTGGCTTGGTTGCTTTCGCGGGCCAGACTGTTTGCCGGGGTGGACACCGCGGCGATGCATCTGGCCGCCGCCTGCCACTGCCCGACGGTGGCCCTCTTCGGGGGATCGAAATATTTCGAATGGTATCCTTGGCGGGTTCGCAGCCGGGTGGTGCGTCCGCAAGACTGGATCGGGGAGGAACGGGCCAAAGCCATGCTCGACAGCACGCTGATGCACGAGATCCCGGTGGACAAGGTGATCGCGGCGTTTGAGGAAGTGCTCGCGGGCGGCGGTTCGGTGCGCCCGTCGCAAAGTGCGCTAGTACTCGCGACCTAGCATCAGGTCGGCCAGACCGCGCAGGGTCCCGCCGCGTGGACCAAGCGGGCGCAAAGCCGCGACCGCATCCGCGGTCCAACGGGCTGCGAGTTCGCGCGAGCGCGGCAAACCGAACAGGGCGGGAAAGGTCATCTTGCCGGTCGCGGCGTCCTTGCCCGCGGACTTGCCGAGCATTTTCGCGCTTTGCGTGGCATCAAGGACGTCGTCCTGGATCTGGAAAGCGAGACCGAGGGCGAAGCCGAAGCGGTCGAGTGAGCGGACCTGCGCTCTTGTCGCCCCCGCACACATGGCGCCGAGCTTTAGTGCGGCGCGCAGAAGCATGCCGGTCTTGGCGGCATGGATGAAATAGAGCGCGGGCTCGGAAGGTTTGCGTCCTTCCGCCTCGAGGTCGGCTACTTGCCCGGCAATGAGACCGCGGGATCCGGCGGCGCGGGCCAGTTCGGCAACGAGATCAGCCGCGCTATAGGGGGCGCGCGGTTGGGCAGCGGCCAACAGCGCAAAGGCCTCCGTGAGCAGCGCATCGCCGGCCAGGACAGCGGGGCCCTCGCCGAACACGACGTGGGAGGTCGGCTTGCCGCGCCGAAGATCATCATCATCCATGCACGGGAGGTCGTCGTGGATGAGGGAGTAAGCGTGGACCATTTCGACCGCGCAGGCCGCCGCCAGGGAAAGACGCGCGGTGCCCCCGCAAGACTCGGACGCGGCGCAGCAAAGGAGCGGGCGCAGACGCTTGCCACCGGAGAGCAAGCTGTAGCGCATGGCGCGATGGATGGTTGCCGGCTTGGTTTTTGCCGCGGGAACGGACGAGCGGAGGGACTTATCGACCAGCGCGCGGGTGCGTTTGATCCAGCGGTTTAATTCGGCAGGGGTCATGACTTTTGCGCCTTTCGCTTTGCTTCAAGGGCGGGAATGACTTTTTCCAGGGACAGACAATTCACCACGTCGTTTTTCGTCAGCCAACCTTTGCGCGCGGCGCCGATGCCGAAGTAAAGATTTTGCAGCCCCTCGGTCGAATGGGCGTCCGGGTTGATGACGCATTTCACGCCTTTTTCTTTGGCCAAGCGCCACCAGCGCCAGTCCATATCGAGGCGGTGAGGATCGGCATTAAGTTCGAGGAATGTTCCGGTTTCGGCGGCGGCATCGAGGACGGCAGGGATGTTGACCGCGTAGGACTCGCGTTTGAGCAGGAGGCGCCCGGTCATGTGCCCGAGCATGGTGACGTGCGGGTTTTCCATGGCGCGGATGAGGCGCTTGGTCATTTCGGCTTCGCCGAGGGTGAAGGACGAATGGACGCTGGCCACGACGTAGTCGAGTTGCGCGAGGACGCTGTCGTCGAAGTCGAGCGCTCCATCCTTGAGGATGTCGCATTCGGTGCCACTGAAGAGGCGGAAGCCCTCGAAGTCTTTGTTCAGCGCTTTGATTTCCGCGATCTGCTTTTTGAGGCGCACGGGGTCGAGTCCGTTGGCTTGGACGGAAGCTTTGCTGTGGTCGGCGATACCGAGGTATTCGAGGCCGAGTTCCCGGGCGGCCGCCGCCATTTCGGCCAGGGTGTTGCGTCCATCGCTGGCCCGCGTGTGGTTGTGGAAGGTGCCTTTGAGCTGCTCGAGTTTGACCAGGTCGGGGAGCTTGTGCATTGCCGCAGCCTCCAGTTCGCCGCGGTTTTCCCGCAATTCAGGCTCGATGTAATCGAAGCCGAATAATGCGTAGATGTCGCGCTCGTCGCGGATCTTGGGAATTTGCGGCGCGTCTTTTTTGACCGGGGCGAGACGGTATTCGTTGAGGGTCCATCCGCGGTCCTGGGCCAAACCCCGGAGCACAATATTGTGTTCCTTGCTCCCGGTGAAATACATCAAGGCGAAGGGATACTCCTCGTCGGAGACCACGCGGAGGTCGGCTTGGAGGCCGTTCTTGAGCGTGACGCTCGATTTGGTATCACCCGCGGCGAGAACGCTGGCGACGAGCGGGTGCTCGCGGAAGGCGCGGGAAATGGCTGCGGGATCTTTCGTGGAAACAATGATGTCGATGTCATGGACCGTCTCATTGCGGCGGCGGGTGCTGCCGCCGGCGGAGAGGCGGATATTGTCGGGATGCGCACGCAAGTCGGCAAGGAAGGCGGCGGAGGCCTGCGCGGCGACGGAAGCAAGGTGCCGTCCGGCGCCCTGCTTGAGGGTGCCAAGCGCATGGAGAAGTTTTTCCTGGGTCTTGGCCCCGAATCCGTCGAGTCCGGCGACTTTGTCGTCCTGACAGGCTTTTTCCAAGTCGGCCAACGAGGCGACGTCGAGCTTTTCGTAAAGGGCTTTGATTTTTTTCGGCCCGAGTCCGGGAACATCAAAGAGTTCGAAAAGCTTGGGCGGAAATTGCGCGACGAGTTCCTCGTAGTAGGGAAGCTTCCCCGTCGTGACGAGGGTGCTGATTTTTTCACGCAGGGCCTCGCCGATACCGGGGATGCCTTTCAATTGGTCTTCGCGGACCAGCGTGCCGAGATCGCCTTCGAGCATTTCGAGGGCGCGCGCACCGTTGTGGTAGGCGCGGACCTTGAAGGGATTTTCGCCTTGGAGTTCGAGCAGAAGGGCGATGCGCCCGAGGACTTCAACGACTTGGTCGCGGGTGGCTGATAGCATTAGCGGAGTGTAGCCGCGACGCTTTGCGGTGCGCAGGAAAAAGTGGCATCGGCATCCTGCCGATGATGTTCCGAAACCACGGGCAAGATGCCCGTGCCACTTTTCCAATTACGGCGCGTAGGTGGCGAGGCGGTTGCGCCAGCCGGGGAGCCAGCGCTTTTCGCCGCGGGCCGGGGGCGAGAGTTCGACGCGGCGGGTCAGGGCGCGGTCGGCGCTTTGGGAGAAGGCGGCCGTGGGTGACCCGCTGTCGGACATGCCGGCAAGAACTTGGAGCAAACCCCAGCCTTCGCCTTGGTAACGTTCGGTCGGCGAGGTCCCCTCGCCTTTGAAATTCACGTAGTCCATGAGCGGATAAAGTCCGCCGGGGGCATTGGCCACGCGGTAGAAGTTGCGGCGAATTTTATCGCGTTCGTTGGCGGGTGCGGCGGCGAGCATCTGCGGCAAGGCACCCTCGAGGCGGAGGGCGGCGAAGCGCGCTTGCTGCCCGACCGTGGAGGCCAGCAACGAGCGAAGTTCCTCCATGCGGGGCGAGCGGAAGTCGGCCATGAACGCGGCACGGTCGGGCCACGGGCAGGCTTTGGCCGCGGCGAGCCAGCCGGGGAGCCTCACGCCATGCGACTGGAAATAATCTTTGAGCGCGGGGAAGCTTTCCTTGAAAGGTCCGCGTTTGCCTTGCGGATACCAGATGAAATGACCGATGCCGAGGGACGGGAAATCTTCTCCTTTGTTCCACGCGGTGAGGCCGTCGCGGGTGCCCGCGCACTCGTTGCGCCAGATTTTTTGGCCGATGCGCTCGGCTTCGGCGTCGCTGACTTTGATTTCGCTGGCCGGGGCGACGTTCGCCGCGGCGAAGACGAGGAAAGCGGCAGCGAAGGGGCGCAAGCTCACGGGGCGCAGGCGCTTCAGGCCCCGACGCGCATGGGCATGAGCACGTAGACGAAGGGGGCGTTGATTTTGATCACGCCGGGGCTGATGTCGTCGATGAGCTCGAAATGCACTTCGTCTTCGCTGAGGTAACGCAGCGGGGCCATGAGGAACTCGGGATTGAAGGCGATGGAGATGTCCTTGCCTTTGTAGCTCACGGCCATTTCTTCGCGGGCTTCGCCGACTTCGGGGGTGTTCGAGGTGATTTCGATTTTGCCTTTGATGAAATTGAGGCGGACGGACGCGGTCTTCTCGGTGTTGAGGAGAGAGACGCGGCGGACGGCGTTGAGCAGGGTCTCGCGTTCGACGGTGACGCGCTCGTTGACTTTGGTCGGGATGACCTGGATGTAGTTCGGGTAGTTGCCTTCGACGAGTTTGGAAATGAGGGTGGTCGGGCCGCAGTCGAACTGGACCATGTTTTGCGCGAGGCGGATGACGACTTCGCCGTCCTCCTTGAGGGCGCGCATCAGTTCGGTGATGGCTTTGGTGCGGACGATGAATTCGCGCTCCTGGCTGGACGGAATTTCGAGATCGTTGACCTCGGCGAGGGCGAGGCGGCGTCCGTCGGTGGCCACGAGCGTGAGCTTGTCCCCTTTGAAGGAAAAAAAGATGCCGTTGAGGACGTAACGGGTCTCGTCGAGGGAGATGGCGTAATGGGTTTTGCGCAGACCATCTTTGAGATCGGAGGCCTTGAGCTTGAATTCAACGGCGCTATCGAAGGCGGGGAGACCGGGGAACTCGGCCTCGGGCATGCCGAAGATCTTGTAAACACCGGCCCCGCTTTTCAGCGTGGCCATGCTTTTGGCGTCGACCTCGACCTCGATCTCGGTTTTGGGCAGGTCTTTGACCAGCGTGCTAATCCGGCGGGCAGGCAGCGTGGTGGCGCCGGATTTTCCGACTTTTGCTTCGACCCTGGTGCGAACGGTGAAGTCGAGATCGGTCGCGGTGAGGACCAACTCCCCGTTGGCAGCCTGAAGGAGGACATTGGAAAGAATAGGGAGAGTGCTGCGGGTGTTGACGGCGCTGACGGCGTTTTGCAACCCCTCGGCGAAGGCGTCCTGCGGTATGGTGAATTTCATGATGGGTCTTGGGCGGCGCGGAGCTTTATGTCCGAAAATAAGCCTTTGGTGTCAAAGCCTTCTTCACCTTTGCAGCGCGGTTTCGAGGAAACGGACGATTTGGCGCAGGCTCTCCTGGTTGTCCATGCGGTTCTGCACCGTCTTGCAGGCGTGAATGACCGTGCCGTGGTCGCGACCACCGAAGGCTTCACCGATGTCCTGCAGGGAAGACTTGGTCAGGCGCCGGGAAATGAACATGGCGACTTGGCGCGGGAAGGCGATGTTGGCCGGACGGCGCTTGCTCGTCATGTCGGCCAGACGCACATCGTAATGCTCGGCCACCTTGCGCTGGACCTGATCGATGGAGACGGCGCGGCGCGCCTCTTCCTGCAGAATGTCACGGAGAACGTGCTCGATAGAGTCGTCGGTCAGGGGACGCCCGCTCAGCGAGGAGAAGGAGGCGACGCGGAGGAGTGCGCCCTCGAGACGGCGGACGTTGGATTTGACGCGGTGGGCCAGATATTCGAGGACGTGGTTGGGGAGGTTGACATCGAGGCCGGCGGCTTTTTTGCGCAGAATGGCGAGGCGCGTCTCCATGTCCGGCGGCTGGAGTTCCGCCGTCAGGCCCCACTCGAAACGGGAGACCAGGCGTTGCTCGAGTTGCGCGATCTCGCTCGGCGGCTGGTCGCTGGAGAGGACGATCTGTTTGCGGCCCTCGAACAGCGAATTGAAAGTGTGGAAAAACTCCTCCTGCGAGCGTTCCTTGCCGGCCAGAAACTGGATGTCGTCGATCAGCAGGATGTCGGCTTGGCGGTAACGGCGGCGGAACTTGACGAGGGAGTTGGTCTGGATGGCGTTGATGAACTCGTTGGTGAAGGTCTCGCTGCGGACATACGCCACCTTGGTGCCGCGCCGCGAGGCGGCCAGATGGTGGCCGATGGCTTGCAGGAGGTGCGTCTTGCCCAGGCCGACCCCGCCGTGGATGAACAGGGGGTTGTAGGTCCGGGCGGGTGACTTGGCCACGGCCAAAGAGGCGGCGTGGGCAAATTCACTGTTCGCTCCGACCACAAAGGTGTCGAAAACGTAGTGCAGGTTGAGTCCGCGGGCACCGGCCACCCCGCCGGGTTCCGGCGTTTCCGCCGGTGCTTCCACTTCCACGATGCACGCCGTCTCCGGGGGCGCACCACTGTCCACTTGGAAAGCGACCTTGCGCCGGCCACCGAAGACCGTCATGAGAGCGGCCTGCAACTGGGGGCCGTAATTACTTTCGATCCACACCTGGTAGATGCTGTTGGGGATGACCAGCGTGACGCCGGATGCGTCGGCCCCGGCCAGGCTCAATGTGGAAAACCAGCGGTCGAAAACACCGTCCCCCAATTCGGCCCGCAAGGCCGATGAAATCTGGACCCAGAGGCTCTCGAGGTCGGTCCCGGGGAGGGAGTTATTCACCAGAACGGACGGAGTTGTTTGCGCCGGTCCGGGGGCGGATCGGGAAACGCCACCGGCCACGGCCTTGGAGGCGCGACGCTTGGGACGCGGGGAAATCGAGCGGGGCATGTTTTATTCTGTTAAATCCGGCCCAGGAAATTTTCGCGCCTGTCGGATCCGCAGGAAGTCATGGCGGATATCGACCGGAAGGGACGCAAGGTCTGGTGCAACGCGCGGGGCCGGAGGCCGGAAAGCATAGAACATCTATTCACAAGTTGTTCACAGGCATCTTGGCATTCATTCGGCGTCACAGACGCAGAGCGTATCGGGCCGGAAAAACGCGCTCAAGAACTTTGGCGGCGTTTGTAAACTTTTTGTCAAAATCGCTTGACCCACCTACGCCGCGCGCGGGGCTTGCCTTTTCCGGCCCAGAACGATGCCGCAGGCCAGCGTGAGCAAACACGTGATGGGATAAAGCCAGGCGAAGTTGATTTTCGGACGCCACGCCGCGGCCTGTTCCGTGGTGATCGCGCCGAGTGCGGCGAGGATGTTGTAAAGGTCCGGACGCGCCCACAGCACCAGCAACACGGAAATGACTGTGCCTATGACAATACCGCGGATGTCGCGACGCAGCGGACTGAGAGCAAGGAGGAACGCGGCGAGCATCGGGCCGTAGGTATAGGCCACCATGCCGAAAGCCAAGGAGAGCAGGTTGATCTGCCCGCGCACGGCCTGCAATCCCACCGCCATGAGAATCAGGGCGATCCCCCACCCGACCACGGCGAAGCGTGATTGCACGATCAAGCGCCGTTGGTCCGCGGCCTCGAGTCCCTCCTTGCCGTGCCACAGCGCCATCGACGTTTGCGACAACGCGGCCAGCGCCGAGTCCAAACTCGAAATAGCCGCAGCAAAGGCGCCGGCGAGGATGAGTCCGCTCAAGCCCGGCGGAAGGACCGTGGTGATCCACACGGGGAAAACTGCGTCATTGTCCTTGGCGAAAAGCGCCGCCGCGGCATCCGATGGCGGCACTTGCTGATAGTAGACGAAGAGCGCCGCGCCGACCGCGAGCATGAGCACGGTGACAAGCAGCGAGATGCTGCTGGCCATGACAGCCTTCGAGGCATCCTTCGCGGTGCGGCAGCAAAACATGCGCTGGGCCATCACTTGGTCGGTGCCGAAGGCAGCCACATTCTGGAAAGGCATGGCGAGCAGGCCGACCCAGAGGGTGAATTGCACATCGGGGTTGGTCGAAAGATCGAGCACCCGCAACTTGCCGGCCGCACCGGCTTCGGCCACGAACGCGGCGAAGCCGCCGTCGATGCTGAAAATGAGCACGACAAAGGCGAGCAACCCTCCGCCGATGAAGACGAAGAACTGGATGACGTCGGTCCAAATGACCGTGGTCATGCCGCCCATCAACGTCCACCCGATGGCAAACAGCCCGATGATAACAATGCACCACTCGAAGGCCAGGCCGGTCACCGTCCACAAAATCAACGCGGTGACAAGGAGGCGCACGCTTTGTCCGAGGATTGATCCGACAAAAAACAGCGCCGTGGTGAAAGCCCGCGCTCCCGCCCCGAGGCGCGACTGCATGTAATCGTAGGGACTGAAAATGCCGCGCTCGTAGAAAACTTTGACGAACCAGATCCCGACGATGAACCGCGCCATGAGCGAGCCGATCCCCCATTGCAGGTAGGTAAAGTCGCCGCCCGCCGCGAAAACCATACCGGGCACGCCGACAAAGGTGATGGCGCTGATCTCCGTGGCGATGATCGAACCGCTGACCGCCGGCCACGGCAGCGATCGTCCCGCGAGGAAGAAGTCCTGCATGGTCGACTGCTTGCCGCGCAAGGCGTGGCCGATCCACGTGGTGAGCAGCAAGTAGGCCGCGAGCACCGCCCAGTCGATCCAGAAAAAATGGGTATGGACGCCTTCCATTATAACCGGCTCAGGCGATGTCTTTCATGAGCACCTTGGACAGCCGTCCGCCGGCCTCGTATTTTTTCCGCCGCGCGGCAGGCATGATGTCCGCCGAAGATTCGCGGAAGCCGCCTTTGATCTGCAGATATTTGTAAGCCTGCGTGCTCAGAGCGAAGAGCTGCCGCACCCCCTTCTCGCGCGCCAGAGCATCAACGAAGGCCATCAACTTCCGTCCGTGTCCTTCGTTCTCATGCTCTTTGTGCACATAAAGGCAAGCTAGCTCGCCGCAATCGTTGTCCGGATAAACATGCAACGCAACGCAACCCATGATCTTTCCGTCGATTTCCAGCACCCAGAAATCCGGCATCTGCTCGAGGATGTCGGCCCGTGTCCGCCGCACCAGTTCCTCGCTTTCCATCGACTGCCGGATGAGCGACATGATGGCCCGCACGTCTTTTTTGAAAATCTTCCGGATCTGCTGGTATTCGTTCGAGTAGATCATCGTGCCGATCCCCTCGTTGCTGAAAACCTCGTCGAGCAGCGCCTCGTCGACCGTGCCGTCGAGGATGTGAATCCGCGGCACGCCCTGCCGGCAGGCTTTGGCCCCGTAATCGACCTTGGAGTAAAGATTGGGCGCCTCGCCGTTCTTCCGCTTTTTCAGCAGGTCCTCGGCCTCGACGATCCCCAGTTGCCGCGGGAGCGTGCCGCCGCCGGGCAATTTCGTGTCGGCGGACAAATAGATCACCTTGGCCGCCTGCAAAGCCTCGGCCAGTTCGGCCGCAGCGTGGTCGGAATTGACCCGGTAAGTATGACCCTCGCCGTCGAAACCGAGCGGCGGAACCACCGGGATGATTCCTTCGTGCAACAACATGTGCAGGCATTTCACGTCGACCCGCTCGATCCGTCCGGTATGGCCTTGGTCGATGCCGCCGAGGATGCCGGCCGGATGCGCGATGACCGCGTTGGCATAAGCGGCCCGCAAATCGACCGAGGCCAAACCCTCAAGAATTTCGTGGGTCAACCGCATGGCCGCATCGATGCTCAATTCGAGCGTCTCCTCGTCGGTGATGCCGGTGCCGTCCGTGTTGCTCGGCTTCAGGCCCGCCCTTTTCGCCGCGAGCTTCACTTGATGACTCGCGCCATGCACCAGCACGACCCGGATGCTCAACGACCGCAGGACCGCGAGGTCGAGCAGGATGTTGGCAAAGTTGGGCGAGGCGGCAATTTCGCCGTCCACGGAAACCACGAAGATCTTTTCGCGGAACCGCGGCACGTATTGCAGGATTTCCCTCAGGTCACTGACGTTCACAGCCGGAGAGTTAGGGGTTTTCCCCGGGAAAGATCAACGCGGAATCCGGTCAGCGCGCCCCATACATTTCGGTCAGCAACTGGTGCAAGGCCCGCGCGTCTTCCTCCGACAACCGCCCGATGCGCCCGGCCAGCCGCGATTTGCTCACCACGCGGATCTGGTCGACGCAGACGTCGGCTGCCTGTCCGGCCGAGCAGACTTGCCGCCGCGTGCGCCAATGCGGTCGGAGCCGCGAGGTCAAAGGACAAACGACCACCGTGGAAAGAATCGGATTCAAAGAGTCCAAGCTGACCACCACGCACGGACGCGTCTTGCCCATCTCACTGCCCTCGACCGGATCCAGCCGGCACCAATAAATATCGGCCCGCCTCACTTTGATTTTCCGGCGCGCGGCTTGCGCTTGGCGCGGTATTTGGCAGCTGGCTCGTTCACGCCGGCGGGCGCCGGTTCCCACGGAATATCCTCCAGCCCATCGGCCAGAGTGCAATCCCACTCGGACCAATCCTCGTCGGAAGCCGCCATTTCGCGGGCGGTTTCCTCCCAAGAAAGCTTCTGCGGCTTGGCCTTCGGCCGCAGGACGAGGGAATCCCCGCGGTCCTCGAGCAGCACGCCGTCCTCCAAGCCGTGGCGCCTGATCAGGTCGGCCGGCAGGCGGATGCCACGCGAGTTGCCAATGCGGGCAAGCTTCAGCTCCGTGGTTTTCATGAGGGACTTACAGTAATTACATGCCGTCTCGCTGTCAAGTCGTGGGCAGACCGCACTGCTTTACACACCCTCTCTTCCCTGCCATTCTGTGCGGTTCATGTCGATCTTGATCAACGTCCTCATCGCCTTCCACGTGCTCATTTGTCTGCTCATGGTGGGGGCTGTCCTCATGCAACGTCCGAAAAACGAAGGCCTTGGTGCCGCCTTTGGCGGGGGAATGACGGAAAATATTTTCGGGGCGCAAACGACCCACGTTTTGCAAAAGTTCACCGTCTGGCTCGGCATCGTCTTTTTCGCCCTCACCCTGGTCTTGGCAATGCTTTACGCCAAGCGAGGCACTGGCGAGACCGTCATTCAAAAGGAACTTCTCAGCCAACCGCTGCCTGCCGCGGCGGCCACACCCGCTCCCTTGAACGCCCCCACCCCGGTGGTGGTGACAACCGAACCCGTGGCCGTGGAGGAAGCCGTGGTCGAAGCCGCCGAGGTTCCGGTTGCGGAAATTCCGGCACCCGCGCCCCCTGCTGCCGGGCCCGCGGGGAACTGATTTTTTCGCGCCGGACATGCGCACGCTCGGCACGCCCGCTGAGACGGCGGCCTTCCGCTCCCCCGCCCCCTCGCCCGTGGTGCTTGTGCCGACCATGGGTGCCCTGCACGCCGGGCATGCCGCTTTGATCGATGCCGCCCGCGCACGCACCGGAACAGGTGGGACCGTGGTGGTCAGCATTTTCGTCAATCCGAGGCAATTCGGTCCGACGGAAGACCCGACCAACTACCCGCGCACCATGGAGTCCGATCTGGCAATGTGCGCTGCGCATGGCGTGGATGCGGTTTTCGCGCCAAGTGCGGACGCGATGTATCCTCCGGGCGATTCGACCTTGGTGGACGAAATTGGGCTCTCACGCGGACTATGTGGAGCGCAGCGACCCGGCCATTTCCGCGGCGTTTGCACCGTGGTGGCCAAGCTCTTCCACATCATCCGCCCGGATGCGGCCATCTTCGGCGAGAAAGACTACCAGCAACTGGCCATCATTCGCCGCATGGCCCGCGATTTGTTCTTCGGTCTGGAAATCGTCGACCATCCGACCGTGCGCGAAGCGGACGGGCTGGCCATGAGCTCGCGCAACCGCTGCCTCACCGCGGACGAACGGAAACGCGCCGCCGCCTTTCCCGCCGCCTTGTCTTCCGCCGCGCAGGAAAGTGATCCGGCGCAAATCGTGAGCAAAGCGACAGCCCTGATCACCGCCGGCACCGGGTCGGAGCCGCAATATGTCGAGTTGGTCGACGCCGAAACGCTCGCACCCCTCGCCGTCCTCGACCGCCGTGCCGTGCTTGCCGCCGCGGTGAAAATCGGCGAAACACGCCTCATCGACAACGTGCGGCTCGCGCCGCGACATGCAAAAGTTTGACCACATCGTCCTCGGCTCCGGCATCGCCGGCCTGACCTACGCGCTCAAAGCAGCCGCGCACGGCACGGTCGCCGTGGTGACCAAACGTGCCAAGACCACGACAAACACAGCATGGGCCCAAGGCGGCGTGGCTTGCGTGACCAGCCCGGAAGATTCGTTCGAACTCCATGTCAAAGACACCCTCGAAGCCGGCGCGGGGCTTTGCCATGAGGACATCGTCAATCTCGTCGTGCGCGAGGGCCCCGAGCGGATTCGCGAACTGATCGAACTCGGCATGTCCTTCGACCTGCGCGAAAAACCGGACGGCGGCACCGAACTCGATCTCGGACGCGAAGGCGGACACTCCAAGCGCCGCATCCTTCACGCCCACGATTTCACCGGGCTGGAAATCGAGAAAACCCTCGTCGCCGCGGTGGAGAAACATCCGTCGATCACCGTGATGGAAGACCATATGGCCATCGACCTCATCACCACGGGCAAACTCGGCTACGCCACCGAGGACCGCGTGGTCGGCGTCTACATGCTCGACGAAAAATCGGGCCGCGTCCTCACCCTGCGCAGCGACCGTATCGTGCTGGCCACCGGCGGCTGCGGTAAAGTTTACCTCTACACGACGAACCCCGACATCGCCTCCGGCGACGGCGTAGCCATGGCCTGGCGCGCCGGAGCGGCGGTCAGCAACATGGAGTTCGTCCAATTCCACCCGACCTGCCTTTTCCATCCGGAAGCCAAATCGTTCCTGATCAGCGAAGCCGTGCGGGGCGAAGGCGGTATCCTGGTCGACGAGCACGGCACGCCGTTCATGCCGCGCTACCACGCGCTCAAGGACCTCGCCCCGCGCGATATCGTGGCCCGCGCCATTGACGCCGAAATGAAACGCACCGGCGCCAAGTGCGTCTTCCTCGACATCACGAGCAAGCCGCGCGAATTCCTGCAAGAGCGCTTTCCGAAAATCTACGGGACCTGCGCGTCCCTCGGCATCGACATCGCCACGCAGCCGATCCCCGTTGTCCCTGCCGCCCACTATCAGTGCGGCGGCGTGAAAACCAACGAGCAAGGCGAGACCACCTTGCGCGGACTCTTCGCCATCGGCGAGGTGGCCTGCACCGGGTTGCACGGCGCGAATCGTCTGGCCAGCAATTCGCTCCTCGAGGCCCTCGTCTTCGCCCACCGCGCTTTTCTCAAAGCGACGAAGAACCACCGCACATCCGAGGAAATCGCCCTCCCCGAATGGCGCCCCGGCAGCGTGACCGATGTCGACGAGCTGGTCGTCATCTACCACAACTGGGACGAAATCCGCCGCCTCATGTGGGATTACGTCGGCATCGTCCGCACCGACAAGCGCCTCCAGCGCGCCGCCACCCGCCTGCGCAACCTGCAGAAAGAAGTGCAGGAATTTTACTGGAACTTCAAAGTCACCACCGACCTCCTCGAACTGCGCAACCTCGTCACGGTCGCCGCCCTCATCGTCGACTGCGCCCTCAGCCGCAAGGAAAGCCGCGGTTTGCACTACACGCTCGATTATCCGGAGACCGGGGAACTCTTCATTCGCGACACCGTCACGCGACGGGTCTGAGTTACTCCCCGAAGAGCGATGCGAGCCGCGCGGCCAATTTGCGGCGCAGCACGGCGTAGGAAAAGTATTTCCGGCCCAACTCGAAATTGCCCGCCGCCCACTCGGCCTGCAATTTCGCATCTTCCAAGACTGTTCTGGTCTTGGCCACCACATCACGCGTCACGATTTGCGACATCTCGATGGTGCGGAATCCCAGCGGGTCGATGTCGCGCGCATAGACCGCGTATTTGTTCACCACTACCGGCTTGCCGAAGTAGACCGCTTCGAGGAAAGCATTGCCGAATCCCTCGTAGTGGCTGGGATAAGTGACGAGGTCGGCATGCGGATAAACGTCGTAGAGCGTGTAGGTTTTTTGTCCGGCCGCGTTGCGCCCGCGCCGCTCCCCCACCCGGTCGGCGATGTGCACCGCCTCGATCCCCGCATCGGCGATCCGCTCGTTGATATGGTGCATGTAATCGTTGCCCTCGTCGCCCGAAGGATGGGAAAAAACGAGCTTGGCCCGCGGCTCGCGCAGCTGGCGGAGCAGGTCGATGGCATGCTCGATGCCCTTGCGCGGCACGATGCGCGTCGGTTGCAGCACCAGAATGTCGTCATCCGCCACCCCGACTTCCCGGCGGAAATCACGGTTGTAGGAGTCGATGCCGGGCGGCGGTGTCTCGAAGTCGAGCACATTGGGGATGAGGGCGGACGAAAGCCCGTAGCGGCGCGCCAGTTCCTTCTGGGCCATCGAGTTGATCACGACATGCTCGATGTGCGGCAGGGACGGCGGGAAAGCGGCCATCAAATAATCGGCCGCCGAAGTCACGGTGAACCGCTCGCGCTCCCACGCAAAGTCATGATGGTGCGCGATCGTCGGGATGCCTGTCTCGGCGATAAATTCCGTGACGGCCAGCCCGAGAGGGACGTTCATCGGGATGGCCAGGACATTCTGCGGGACGAGCAACCCGACTTTGAAGTCGCCGACGAACGCGTGGAGGTCGGCCTTCAGCTTCTCCTTGAGTGCATGGATCCGCCCGGTTGTGGCGGCCGACCGTGTCGTGCGCCCGAAGAGATCCTGCTGGGCCTCGAGGATCTCGGGATGGTTGAAAAACGCGAGCGGCACTTGGCGGCTGAATTCGGGCATGGTGTCGAGCAAACCGCCCATCCAACGGCACTCGCTGCCGCCCCGCGCCAGGACCTCGGCACACTTGCGCGCTTCCAGAGTGACGCCATCCGTGCCGTGGAAGCGCGTCGAGACAAATCCGACGCGTTCCGGAATGCGGCGGGAAAGCGGCGGCGTGTTGATCCTCACGGTTCTGCGTTGCCGCGTTGCGATCGCGACCAAGGCAGTTAAACGTGGTGGAGATGGATTGGAAAGCACGACTGGAACATGAACTGGTTGCGGTTTACGGACCGGAGCGTGATGCGCCCCTGGCCCGTCAACTGGCGGTCCGCGCCGAAAGGCAACGGCACCGGGCCGGACCGGATGGCTTCGACGACCCGGCCGAAGCGCTCCTCATCACCTATGCCGACCAGCTGACGCGCCCCGGAGAATCCCCGCTCTCCGTGCTGCGCCGTTTCCTGTCACGTCGGGCCCGCGGTTTGGTCAGCGGGATTCACCTGCTCCCTTTTTATCCGTGGTCCTCGGACGACGGATTTTCGGTCAAGGATTTCTCCGCGGTCGATCCGGCGATGGGGACGTGGGACGACGTCCGGGCCTTCGGTCCGGAATTTGCGCTGATGGTTGATGCCGTCTTCAACCATGCCTCGGTCCAAGGCGAATGGTTCGCGCGATTCCGGAACGGAACCGGGGGGTTCGGCGAATTCTTCGTCACGGTCGAGGGCAATCCGGATCTCTCAGCGGTTGTCCGTCCGCGCGCCCTGCCTTTGCTCGCCGAATTCCCCACCGCCCGCGGTCCACGACGCGTCTGGACCACCTTCAGCGCCGACCAGGCCGACCTCAATTTCCGCGAACCGGACGTCATGCGCACCTTGAGCGAGCTGCTGCTGTTCTATTTGGCGCAGGGTGCCCGCTACATCCGTCTCGATGCCATCGGGTTCATCTGGAAAGAGCCCGGGACCCCGTGCCTGCACTTGCCGCAGGCCCATGCCCTGGTGCGGGCCTGGCGCGCTCTGGCCGGCGGCGCTGCTCCCGGGGCGCGACTGGTCACCGAAACGAACGTGCCGCACGCCGACAATGTTTCCTATTTCGGGGACGGACACAACGAGGCGCACATGGTCTACAATTTCGCCCTGCCCCCGCTCGTGCTGCACACCCTGCGCACCGGGGACGCGACGGCGCTCACACGCTGGGCGTCGGGGCTGGCCGCGCCTTCGCGCGACACAACCTTCTTCAACTTCCTCGCCTCGCACGACGGGATCGGACTCAACCCCGTGCGCGGTCTGCTGTCCGCGGAGGATATCGCCGCGCTGGTCACTCTCGCCCTCCAAGCCGGCGGCCGCGCGGGCCTGAAGGTGATGCCCGATGGATCGCAGGCTCCCTCTGAACTCAACGTGAATTATTTCGACGCTTTGGCCGCGGGACACGACGCGATCGCCGCATCATCAAGGCCGCGACGGGACTCCTTGTCGTGGAACGCGGACACCCCGGCGAAAGCATGCTTTGCCTCCACGAAATTTCCGGACGCCGTCAGGAGTATGCCGGACAAATCCTCGAGCCTTACGAGGCGCGCTGGATTGCCTCGCTCAAGTGAGAGCAGCACGCAGGGCGGACCAATCGCCGTCGCCCCCCGGATGCAGATGCCAGGTTCTCATCCCGGCAGCGCGCGCCGGGACGAGGTCATTGTCGACCCGATCGCCGACCATCACGACGTCGCTTGGCGCCCAACCCCTCGCGGCCAGACGTGAGAGCAACACCTGGAAAAAATACGGGTCCGGTTTGCTGAAACCGAGCTGCCACGACCACAGGGTCAGATCCCGCTCAAATATGCCGGGCCCCAACCCGACCGGACCGAGAACCGCAGCCAGCTCGTGACGCGTATATTCTTGGGCGTTGGAGGCGATACCAAGCGGCAGACCGGATGCCTGCCAGGATCGCAAAGTGTCCGCCGCGCCCGGCATGAGACGCAAATCGCGCGTCAAGGCCTGACCGGCGAGAAGGAAGTCCATGTGCCGCGCGGGATCCAACCCGGCGCATGGCGGCAACACGCGGCAAACAATCCGCGGCCATTGCACCTCGGGAAAGGCGACGCCACGGCGGCGGGACTCCGCGTGGTTCCGGGCGATTTCAAGCTGGCACAACTCGTTGAAGGTCGCGAAATCCGGCACCGCGGCCGGACCGAAAATCGCGCGGCAGAGGCTGTCCCAACGAGCCTCCGCACCGTCCGGCGCGGGCAGGACCTCGAGGACCGTGCGGTAGACATCGCATATGACAGCCCGCGGTTTCATGTCACCGGAGCGAAAACCAGCGGATACAAATTGCCGCCACGCAGGCGATCGGCGAGGAAAAGATCGAGCGCTTTTTGCGAGGCATCCTCCGGCCCCGCCGGCACGGTGAGTGCTGCTTCCATCGCGGCCAGAAAACTGCCGGCAAAACGCGAGGGGGAAAGCGCGGACCCGTCCCCGTCCCGGAGTCCCGATGCCGGCCAATCCGCTCCCCCGCGCGGCCAGAACGCCAGCTGCGGGTTGACCGCATCAAGAGCGCCCCGCAGCGAGTCATCGGGATGGGCGAGCACTTCCTCCTGCGCGGTCAGGGTCAGACGGCTGAAAGGCACGACCGCTTCCTCGCTGGCGAGGAGAGCCGGTTCCCCGGCCAGCGATTGCACTTCGGCCGGCAACGCGCCGCGCCAACGCAGCCACAACTCGCGTTGCCGCGACCGTTCGCGGCCGGCCGCAAACAAATCGCAGGGCACATGAATCTCATCGTAAACGGTCGGAGCTTGCAGCCCCAAATCCACAAGATCAGGCAACACGTTGGGCAGAGCACGGGCCACGAGCGGACGCGCGGCGGAGGCCGCTTCGAGGTAAGGCAGACCGAAACCCTCCTGCAGCGAGGTCAAGACAACCGCTGCCGCCCCGGCAATGAGCGCCGAGACGGGGGGCGCCCCGCTTTGGCCGGCGAGCACCCCCAACCGCAGGGGCCAACCGTTCCTCTGCGCCGCATCGCGCAGTCGCGCAGCGTAAGGCTCCTCGTCCGCCGAGGTCGGACCACCGGTCGTGACCAAATGCGCACCCGGACGCAGCCAGCGCACCAGCAAAAGGGCCTCGGCCATGTTTTTGCGCCGGAGCAAACGGCAGGGGAGCAACCAGCTGGGGGCATCCGAACCGGTCCGTGCGGCCAGCCACCGACGCGCTTCGCGCTCGTCGCCCGCGCCGTGGCGCGGGGCCGTGACCGCATTGGGCAACCAGAGGGCCCTCGGTCCGAGACCCGCGGCGAGCAAGGCGTGGTCGGAGCGATTGATGGCCAGGTGCACCGTGCGGGGTCCGACCGGAAAGACCACGCGCGCAGCATCGACCAGCGTGGAAAAACCCGAGGCCTGCATTTCCGGCCAGCGGATCCAGCGGTTGTCGAAAAAGAAATCGTGGTGGTGCAGGAGAAAGATCGCTCCCGTGGAAGCCACCGCCTGCGACCAGGCCGCGGCCAGCGGCGCGTTGCGTCCGAGGGCAAGATTGTGGGCCCAGAGGACAGCCCGCGCGCCGCCAGACCGCAGGAGAAGATCCGTCGCGGTGCGGGAGAGCTGCGCACCGAAACCGTCGCGACTCCCGTCGATTTCCGACCAATAACGAAAGTCGGGCTGCACTTCCACCTGCACGGGCAGGCCGCCGGCCGCAACGCGCAACCGCCGCAACCACACGAGGTCCGGCTCTTCGCCCACGGCCAGCGTGATGCCGTCGAATTCCCCTGTGGCCGCCAAAGCGGGCAGGGCCGTTTCTATGACACGACGCACTCCGCCGGGACGCAAATGGTAATGCGCGACGACAAGCTGGCGGGAAGAGCGGTCCGTCATGCCGCGGAAGAACCGGTGTTCATAAGGGGTTGATGATGCGCCCTTGCGCGGCGACAATCAAAAGCTATGGCCGATTTCTTTCAAACAGGCGCGATGGCCACCCTTCACCGCCTCGGAGAGCCCGGAGTGGAAAGACTGGAGGCGCAGCTGCGCGAATTCGTGCGGGACATGCCGATCGCCCTCGTGCTCCCGTGCCACGTCGACGAAATCGGCACACCGGCCCTGCGAGGAATCCTGCGCGAACTGGAGCAGGTCGATTACCTCCAGCAGGTCGTTGTCGGCATCGACGGCGCCAGTGCGGGCGACTGGCGCAAGGCGTGCCGGTTTTTCGCCAAGTCGCGGCACAACCCGGTCCTGCTCTGGAACGACGGTCCGGGCATGAAACGTTTGCTGCGCAAACTGGCCGCCGCCGACCTCGATCCCGGCCGCCGGGGCAAAGGGCGCAACATGTGGCTGTGCTACGGCTATGTGCTCGCCGTCGGCCGGGCCAAGGTCATTGCCGCCCACGATTGCGACATTCTCACCTACAACCGGGAACTGCTCGCGCGACTGTGTTACCCCGTGGCCAACGACAGCCTCGGCTTCGATTTTTGCAAGGGTTACACCGCCCGCTTCACCCACAAGCTGAACGGCCGCGTCATGCGCCTCATGTTCACGCCGCTCATCCGGTCGCTGGAAAGCATTATCGGCACGCACCCGTTCCTCAACTACATGAACACCTTCCGCTATCCCCTCTCGGGGGAAATCTGCGTCGATCTCGACGTGGTGCGCCGCACCCGCATGCCCTCCGACTGGGGGGTGGAGGTCGGCATGCTGGCCGAGGTCTTCCGGGTGACCTCCCCCAAGGCCATCTGCCAGGTGGAAATCGGGGAACGCTTCGACCACAAACACCAGGAACTCTCCCCGCGCGACGCTTCCAAGGGCTTGAACAAAATGGCTATCGACATCGCCCGCTGCATCTTCCGCACGGTCGCGGCGGAGGGTATCCGCATGGACAGCGGCCTCTTCGACACCCTGCTCAGCACTTACCTGCGCAAGGCGGAGGACACCATCCGGTTCTACCACGCCGATGCGGAGATCAACGGGCTGGCCTTCGACCGCCACCAGGAAGAGCTGGCCGTGGCCACCTTCGTCCGAGGCATCCGCACGGCCGCCCGTGATTTCATGGAAGACCCTTTGGGCGAGCCGCTTATACCGAATTGGAATCGCGTCGAGTCCGCCCTGCCGGAATTCCTCGGTGAACTGCGTGAGGCGGTGGACCGCGACCAGAGCCGGCCGCCAGCCTGAGGCACCGGGGCGGACCGACGGGAACCGGACCGAGGGACGCAAAATTTGGCTGTCCATCACAGACGGGTTGCCCTTAGATTAGGCGCTGGCCCAACTTATTCACATGTTCTGCCCACGCCCAGTCTTGGCCTGCCTCTTTCTCGTGCTTCTTGTTTCCGCGCAGGCCGCGCGTGCCCAGACTACGACTCAGATTCCGGGAGGCCTCGGCTTCCGGTTCAGTTACCCCGTGCGCGAGGAGGGTTCTGCCGAGGTCTTCACCGCCCCGCAGCCCCCGCCCCCGGAGCCACCGGCCGCCAGCGAGACCGCGGCCACCGTTTCACCGGCCAACTTGCCAGCGCCAGCCAGCGTGCCGGAACCACCGCCCCTCGACGAAGCGGCCCCGGCACCGCGCCCGGCAAGTGACCTCGAGCCGGTTTTCGCCTCGCCGACCGAGGATGGGGAAGTGGCCTTCGAGCAAGTCGGTGATGAGGGCACCATGCCGGCCGACATCGGTGAAGGCCGCTTCGGCCGCCGGCCTTTCCGCTTCAGCTTCGCCGTCTACGAAGGCTACAACAGCAATGTCAATACCTCGGGCACGAATCCCGTCGAGAGCCCCTACACCCAGATCTCCGCCGGCGTCTCCTACGAATTCGGTTCCTCGCGGCTCCAACTGTCGACCGCCCTCTCGGCCGGTCTGGCCTTCTATTACAACAACAACGATCTGATCGACGACGGGCTCTTCCCGACGATCAACTTCGCCCTCGGCGCCAACTACTCGGCCACCCCGCGTCTCGACCTCTCGTTCAACACCGCCACCTCTTTCCTCTCGCAACCGAACTACACCGTCTCCGGGGCACCCACCACCTACGATGGCGATTATCTGCTGAGTATCTCAACCTTCGGGGCCAAGTATCTCTGGCTGCCCAAATTCGCCACGGAAACCAGCTACTCGCCGGTCTTCTACTATTTCACGGACCCCGACCAGAACGACATTCAGGGACGCTACGAACAGACGGTCAGCCAGCAGTTCCTCTTCCTCTGGAAACCGACCACCGCGCTGGTGCTCGAATACGACTTCAACATGCGCAATTACTACACGGCGAAGGATCTCGACAGCATCGGCAATTTTCTTCTCACCGGTTTCGATCACACCCTGAATCCACGGTCGACCGTCACCATGCGCGCCGGCGTGGAACAACGCTTCAATGAGAACCCCTACGGCGGGTCGAACACTTACCTCGGCCCGTTCGCTTCGTTGAACTTCAATCACGCTTTGGGCAAAGAGACCACGGTGGGTCTCGTCTCGCGCTACGGGACGACGGCGTCCGGGTTCTCCAATTACAACCAGGCGCAGCAGTTCCTCCTCGGTCTGAATGGGGCCCACCAATTCACCCGTCGCCTCGGGGCCACCGTGTTCTTCAATTATCAGAACAATTTCTACGACCAACCGGGCAGCGACGGGGCGGCCCCGGACTTCTATGACAACATTTTCAACACCGGCTTCAACGCCAACTTCCTCGTCTACCGCAACTGGTCGCTCGTCGCCGGCTACGCCTTCACCACACTCCTCTCGACCGACACCAACTTCGAGCGCGATTACACCCAGAACATCGTCTTCCTCGGGGCCGAAGTGGACTTCTGATCTGTCCCTCGGGGTAGCGGCGCAGCACGGCACGCCGGTCGTGCCAGGGGCGTCAATCCGGACACCGTCAATCACCTCGGTGGTCCTTGCCAAGATCCCGACCTGTCGCACCACTTGCCAACCCGTCGGCCGGAGGCGCACGAAGGATGAAGTCGAAGACGCTACCGGCGCATCAATCGCATCACGCGGACACCTGAAACGAAAACGCCGCCAGGTGTCATTCACCCGGCGGCGTTTGCGATTTTTCGAATGGGTCCGGGCTCGTTATTTGATAAAGAGCATCTCCTGGTAAGTCGGCAACGGCCACGCTTCGTCGGGCAAGAGCGTTTCCAAGTCATCCACGGTGCCGCGGACTTTCAACATGGCGGGCAAGACCTTGAACGTCCAATCGCCGACTTCATGGGCGGCGGCGTGCACCGAGTGGAGCATGGTCAGATCGCTCTCGAGCTGGGTGACGAGCGACGCGACTTTTTCCAATGTCGCGGTGCTGACCGCCACGCCGGCGACTTTCATCTTGGCCGCGCCCTCGGCGAGACTCGCCGCGTAGGCGGCCGCCACCGGGAAGATTTTGGTCTGCGCGATCTCGGCCACCAGCTTGGCCTCGACGTTGACCACCTTCTCGTATTGCTCGCAAAGGATGGCGCAACGGCTCTTCAATTCGGTCTCGGAGAGCACGCCGTATTTCTCGAAAACCTCGACGACATCGGGCGTGACCAGCGCGGGAAGCGCATCGGCGGAAGTCTTGAGGTTGGGCAGCCCGCGCTCGGCGGCCTCGGCGTGCCACTCCTCGGAATAGCCGTTACCGTTGAAGATGACGCGGCCATGCTTGTCCATGACCTCCTTCAAGGCTTCTTGGATCGCCTTGTTCAGGTCGGGCGCGCCCTCGAGCTTGGCAGCCATCCATTCGAGCGAATCGGCCAGAATGGTGTTCATCGCGATGAGCGGGCCGGAGATCGACTGGTTGGAGCCGACCGCGCGAAACTCGAAACGATTGCCGGTGAAGGCGAACGGCGAGGTCCGGTTGCGGTCGCCCGCGTCCTTGGGCAATTCGGGCAAAACATCGACGCCGATTTTCAGCGTGCCCCTCTGCTTGGAGGTGGTCGCCCCGCCGGCCTTGATCTGCTCGAACACGTCGGAGAGCTGGTCGCCGAGGTAGACGGAAATGATGGCCGGGGGCGCCTCGTTGGCGCCGAGACGGTGGTCGTTGCCCGCCGAGGCGATGCTCGAGCGGAGCAACGGGGCGAACTTGTCGACCGCCCGGATGACCGCGCCGGCGAAAACGAGGAATTGCGCGTTCTCGTGCGGCGTGTCGCCCGGATCGAGCAGGTTGCCCTGCGTGGCATTGCCGAGGGACCAGTTGACGTGTTTGCCCGAGCCGTTGATGCCGGCAAAGGGTTTCTCGTGCAGCAAACAGGCGAGGCCGTGCTTGTCGGCCGTCTTTTTCAAGACGGTCATGACCAGTTGCTGGTGGTCGGCGGCGAGGTTGGCCGACTCGAAAAGCGGCGCGATCTCGAACTGCCCCGGCGCAACTTCGTTGTGCCGCGTCTTGGAAGGAATGCCGAGTTTGAAGAGTTCGCGGTCGACCTCATACATGAAGGCCATGACGCGGTCCGGGATGAGACCGAAGTAGTGGTCTTCGAATTCCTGGCCCTTGGGCGCGGGCGCGCCGAAGAGCGAGCGTCCAGCCGAGAGAAGGTCGGGGCGCGCGTAGTAAAACATTTTGTCGACCAGGAAATACTCCTGCTCCGGTCCGGCGGTCGCCGCGACCCGGGCAATATCCTTGTGCCCGAAAAGCTTGAGGATGCGGCGTGCTTGCTTGTCGAGGGCCTGCATCGACTTGAGCAATGGAGTCTTGGTGTCGAGCGCTTCACCGGTCCACGAAACGAAAGACGTCGGGATGCAGAGCGTCGTGCCGTTGGCGTTTTCCATCAAAAACGCCGGACTGGTCACGTCCCACGCCGTGTAACCGCGCGCGGTGTGCGTGGCGCGGATGCCGCCGGAAGGGAAAGACGAGGCGTCGGGTTCGCCTTGGATGAGGGTCTTGCCCTTAAACTTCGAGGTATTGGTCCGGCCGTCGGTGCCCGGATCGTAGAACGAATCGTGCTTCTCGGCCGTGGAACCGGTCAGCGGATAAAAAACGTGCGCGAAGTGGGTCGCGCCGCGGCTGACTGCCCAATTCTTCATCGCCTCGGCGACCTCATCAGCCACACCTTCCGGAAGCTTGGTGCCGTTCTGCACCGTCTCGACCACAGCTTGGTAAGTGGCCGGCTTGAGGGTCTCCTTCATGACCGCGAGACTGAAGGTATTGGCCCCGAATACGGTTTCCGGCGTCTCCTCGATGAAATTGACGGAGGCGTCCTGCGATTTGCGGGCGGAGATGGCTGCTACAGCGGCGGCGCGTGCTGACATATTGCTCATGATGATGATGGTGTTGGATTAAGGGACTGAAAAAGACTTCCAGTCCCGCAGTGTGCGGTGAAGCAGAAAGTCACGGAAGAGTAAAAAAGCACGAAGCATGCCAAGACGCCAAGGACAGAGGCAGCAGAAAGCCTAGCTGGCTAATCTGAGACACTCCCGAGGCGGCTGGCGAATTTAGGCCACCTTTCTTCGGGGCAAACGCGCGGAAAAGGGCTCGAACCCACGGCTCTCGTGCCCCTTTCGCCTCGGCAACTAACGTAACCAAGCCGGAGGATAAGCCGGTCGCAACTTGGCGGCGACCAAAAATCCCATCCCGATGAGCAAGATGAAGACCGACAAAAACTGCCCCTTGGTCAGCAGCCCGACGTAACCCGCATCGGGAAAGCGGAAGCTCTCGGCCACACTCCGCGTCAGCGCGTAGCCGACGAAAAACAGCCCGGTGACCACACCATTCGGCACGCGCACCCGCGTGCGTACCAACCAGAGCACGGCAAAAAGGAGCAGTCCCTCGAGCAGCGCCTCGTAAATCTGCGAGGGATGACGCGGAGTGAGGTATTCCCCGACCAAGCGCGCCAGATCGGCCGAGCCCGGCACGGACACCAGGACCTCCTCCAACCCGACCGGCGCGGCGAACATTTCCTGCGCCCGCCCCAGCACCTCCCTCTGCGCCTCCACCGGCGCCTCGTAAAGCTCCTTGGGAAATTTCACCGCCCAAGCCACCTCGCTCGGACGCCCGTAAAGCTCGCCATTGATAAAGTTGGCCATGCGCCCGAAGAAAAGTCCGAGCGCCGATCCCACGACAAGATTGTCACCGAGCCCGGGCCAATTGACCTGGTGGCGCCAAGCATACCAAAGCGTGTAGCAGACCACGCCGAGGATCCCCCCGTGCGCCGACATTCCGCCTTCCCAAACGCGGAAGAAGCCGAGCGGGTCCCGCATGAACCCCCCCGGGTCGTAAAACAACATGTAGCCCAGACGCCCCCCGAGCAGCACCCCGAAGACCGCGCAACCCGTGATGAAATCACCGACCTGGTCAGCCGGGATGACCGAAAATCCGCGCCGCGCCAGATGGCGATAGGCCAGGTAAGCTGCGGCGAAGGCCGCCAAGTAAGCCAGTCCATACCAGCGCACCCCGAACCCGCCGCCGAACTGCACGGCAAACGGATCCAAGTTGTGCACCCAGTAAGCAATCATCGGCCGGAGGCCGGTGGAGAGTTGAAAGTTGAGGGTTGAGGGATGGGATAAACCGAGACCGACGAATTTCTTTTTCGCTCAATTGCCTGCGGCTGTCTCCGCTTTGCTCCGGCTCTCATCTCTCAACCCCCAACTAACTCTGCGGCACCTTACGGAAGCGCGCCGGATCATATCCCTGCCCGGCCAGCGATTTCATCACCGCCGCGTAGTCCGCATCGCTCATTTTTTTCTCCCGCGCCATGACCCAACCGTAATCGCGCGAAGGGTGTCCCACCGCCATGAAACGGTAGGCCGGATCGAGATAAAGGACGTAATAAGGCAACGCGATCGGCCAGAGGAATTGCACGCGCCATTCGGCGTTGGATTTCTTGTCCACCACCCAGGCGCTCCCGTTCATCACCTTCTCCGGACCGTCGAACCCGCCCTTCCGGTAGCTGAAGATGTTGTCCATCTTTCCGTCGGGCCTCATCCGGTAGGTGTCCTTGGAATCATAGGTATCCCGCTCCAGCCAGTAAGGGATGTGCCCGATGACCCACCAATCGCCCATGAACCTCGGCAGATCCACATAATCCACCGCTTTGAGCGGCGGCTTCGACGCGCAACCGGTGAAAAGTGCGAGACCCAACACCGGTAACAGCCAAATCGTCTTTTCCATCCCCGCAGCAAACCAGCCGCCCACCTCCGAGTCAAACTCGCCACTCGTCACCCGCCCTCACTTCCTTCTTTTCCCGCGCACCCGACCAAGTCATGCTGACCGTTAATCTTCCCGGCAATTTTCCACCACGAATGAGCGCGAACGGCAGTAACGGAACCACCATGATCAACGTCCAGATCGACGGCCAATGGCGCCAGTTCCCCAAAGGCACGAAGCTCATCGAGGCCTGCATGCAGAGCGGCAGCTTCGTCCCGCATTACTGCTACCACCCAGCCCTCAGCACCCCCGGCAATTGCCGCATGTGCCTGCTCGAAATTGGCGGTCCGAAGATGGACGCCAGCCGCCAACCCATCCTCGGCCCCGACAACCGCCCCGAAATCGCCTGGTCCCCCAAACCGCAAATCTCCTGCGCCCTCGAAATCTCCGAAGGCATGGCCGCCCGCACCAACTCCCCGCTGGTCGAGGATTGCCGCAAGGGCGTGATGGAATTTCTCCTCATCAACCACCCGCTCGACTGCCCGATCTGCGACAAAGCCGGCGAGTGCCGCCTGCAGGAATTCGCCGTCGAGTTCGGCAATGGCGGATCGAACTTCATCGAGGACAAAGTCAAAAAGCCCAAGAATCAGGACATCGGAAAACACATCGTCCTCGACGACGAACGCTGCATCCTCTGCTCGCGCTGCGTCCGCTTCATGCAGGAAGTCGCCCACGATGACGTCCTCGGCTTCGTCGACCGCGGCAGCCACACCACGCTGACCGTGCACGAAGGAGAGCGCCTCGACAGCAATTACTCGCTCAACACGGTGGACATCTGCCCGGTTGGTGCGCTGACCAGCAAAGATTTCCGCTTCAAGATGCGTGTCTGGTTCCTGCGCGAAA
>JBBECM010000086.1:0-16778 GCA_040881855.1 Chthoniobacterales bacterium
CGCGCTGCAAATCGCGGAGGGACAGACCGTCGAGTTGCCGGAGAAAACGCATCGCATCCTCGAAGAACGGACCAACCCGACGTGGCCGACGACATGGTTTGCCCCGCGTCTCACCGGGCAGGGGCCCTTCGGCGACACCTACTCGGTGATGAACAACTGGGGAGCGAATCACTGCGTGATGAGTTACGGCCACATCGGCGCCGACCTGATCAGCCTGGCCAGCGTGCTGCGCATCCCGGTTTACATGCACAATGTCGACCGCGCGCAGGTGTTTCGTCCGAGCGCCTGGTCAGCTTTCGGCACCGACGACCTGATGGGCGCCGACTTCCGGGCCTGCGCCAACTTCGGTCCGCTTTATTGATCCTCCATTGGCTTTGCGGATCGCATTAAGCCGGGCTCGTCACGTCTGGTCTTGCGACTGTTGTTTCCCTAAGCTTTGCCAATGTCACACGAGCCGATTGTCACCGCCTTTTCACCCGGTCGCGCCGAATGGCTGGGGAATCACACGGACTACAACGACGGACTGGTTCTCGGGATTGGTCTGGAAGTCGGAGCGACCGTGGTGGTGCGCGTCACGGGTGACCGGAAGTTGGTCCTGCGGGCGGAGGATTTAAACGAGGAGCGAATTTGTAATTTGGACGACTTGCGTGCGGTCGAGGCAGGGGCGTGGGCTAATTATACCATCGGTGTGGCAGCGGGATTGATGGCCCGCGGGGCCAAGGCTGCCGGGGTGGAGCTATCCATCCGTAGTGACGTGCCGATGGGAGCGGGGCTGAGCCGCACCGCGGCGGGCTCTGCGTCTTCAGCGAGAAGTGCGGCACGGCCTTGGCCATGGAGCACAACGGCGACGCCTATTCGTGCGACCACTACGTTTGCCCGCGCTACCAGCTGGGCAACATCCTCAACCGTTCGCTCGGCGAAATGGTGAACTCGGAATTCCAGCGTGCCTTCGGTCAGGCCAAGGCCGACACCCTCCCGCGTTACTGTCGCCAATGCGAGGTACGGCACCTCTGCCATGGCGAGTGTCCCAAACACCGCTTCATCCGCACACCGGACGGCGAACCGCGGCTGAATTACCTCTGTCGCGCTTACAAAAGCTTTTTCAACCATAGCGCCCCTGCGATGCAACGTATGGCGGCGCTCTTGCGCGCGGGCCGTGCGCCCGCGGAGATCATGCGGGCCGGCGCTTGATCAGAGCGCGGCGAGAAAATCGAACGCACGGTCGTCGAAGCCGGGCAATGCTTCGTGGGTAAAGTCGGGATAGATGAGGCACTCTTTGTCGCCCTCGAGCGCATTGTAGACCGCAAATTGCGTGGATGGCGGGCAAATGGGGTCGCTGAGCGACAAGCCCATGAGAACTTTGGCTTTGATCCGCGGGGCGAGGTTTTTCACGTCGATGTAACCGAGGCGCGTGAAGATTTCCTCCTCGCGCTCGTGGCGCGGGTCGAAGAAGCGGAAAAAGGTCCGCAGCTCCGCGTAGGCATCTTTGGCCAGATCGAGGTCCCAGACGCGTTTGTAGTCGGAGAGAAACGGGAAGACGGACACACACCGGGCGATGCGCGGTTCGAGGGCTGCGCAGGCGATGGAGAGAGCGCCGCCTTGCGATCCGCCCAGAGTGCCGAGGCGCGCCGGGTCGTTTTCGGGGAAGGCCATGACAACGCGTGCGAGTTGTACGGTGTCGAGAAAGATACGCCGGAAGAGAAGTTTGTCCGGCGCGTCGTCGAGACCGCGGATGAAATGCCCGTGGTGCGTGTTGCCTTTGACCGGGGTGTTGTCCTCGCTGCGTCCGCCCTGTCCGCGGCAATCAAGGGCGGCCACGGCGAGGCCTTGACCGGTGTAAGCCAGCTTGTCGACCCAATCGCCGCTGTTCCAGGTGTAGCCGTGGAATTGGAGGACGGCCGGACCCGGGGCCGGGCGTGTTTTCGGCCGGACGTATTTGGCGTAGATCCGCGCGCCGCCGGTGCCGCGGAACCAAAGGTCGAAACATTCGGCATGCGGGGGGCGGATGGCGTCCGATGGCACCAATTCCGGCTCGGGATCGGTGGCCTCGAGTTCGCGCAGCGCCGCGGCCCAGTAATCATCGAAATCGTCCGGCACGGGTGAGATACCGCGGTAGACTTTGAGTTCCTCGAGGGGCTTGTCGATCAGGGGCATGGGGCAAAAAGTATCGTCTCCGGCCCTTTGCGGGGCAATCCTTCCGCGGCTTTTCCCGAAACCCATGAGCATACGTGTCACCGTCTGGGGCGAGTTCCGCCACGAGAAGAAGAACCCCAAAGTTGCCGCGCTGTATCCGGACGGTATGCACGAGACGATTGCCGCGTTTTTGCGGCGGGATGGCGGATTGCAAGTTGCCACGGCCTGGCTCGACCAGCCGGAGCACGGGCTGGGCGCGGAGCGGTTGGAAAACACCGATGTTCTCGTCTGGTGGGGGCATATGGCGCACGGGGAGGTGGCCGACGAGATTGCCGAACGCGTCCACCGTCGTGTGCTCGAGGGCATGGGGCTTGTTGTTCTGCATTCGGGTCATTACGCAAAAATTTTCAAGCGCCTCATGGGCACGACGTGTTCACTGAAATGGCGGGAGTCGACGGACAAGGAACGCGTCTGGAACGTAGCGCCGCACCATCCAATCACGGCGGGGCTCGGTGAATTTTTCGAGATCCC
Source organism: Chthoniobacterales bacterium (assembly GCA_040881855.1). Classification (GTDB taxonomy): domain Bacteria; phylum Verrucomicrobiota; class Verrucomicrobiia; order Chthoniobacterales; family JACTMZ01; genus JACTMZ01. The sequence goes on from JBBECM010000086.1 coordinate 2,665, forward strand.
GGCGGAAGAAATGTATGGCGAGCCCTTCGGGATCCCGAATCCGGACGAGCTGATCTTCATTTCGTGGTTCACCGGCGGGGAGGTCTTCCGCAGCGGGGCGACGTGGCAACGCGGGAACGGACGGGTCTTCTATTTCCGCCCGGGTCACGAGACGTATCCGACTTTCCACAACGCGAATGTGCAACGCGTCATCACCAACGGCGTCAACTGGGCACGCCCGACGGTGCGCATTCCCGACGATTGCCCGAACACGCCACCGCTCGAGCCTCTGCCCGAAGACCCGGCGGCGGCGGAGCGGTCCACCGAGGGCTTCCGTTGATCGGCGGTTGACGGAAAAGTGGCCCGTTTGCTGCCGCCGCCCCCGGTTTCCGGAACAATCGATCCCGTGTGAAAATTCTTTTCCTGCCAAGCGGATGGGAGCAGCCACTTCGCCTCGGCCTTGCGGCGAGAAGGTCCCCGGAACCTTGTTAAATGATGACGAAAATATGGAAAAGCCCGGCCGAGATCCGCGTCGGCGTCATCGGTTACGGCGGCGCCTTCACCATGGGCAAAGCGCACCTCGACGAGATGCGTGCGGCAGGCATGACACCGGCGGCGGTTGCCGAGATCGACCCCGTGCGTCTCGCTGCGGCGGCTGCGGATTTTCCGGGGATCGCGACCTACTCTTCGGCGGCACAGATGGCAAAATCACCGCACGTCGATCTCGTCACCATCATCACGCCGCACAACACGCACGCCAAAATCGGCCGGCAATGCCTGCGCGGCGGCAAGCATGTGGTCTGCGAAAAGCCCCCTGGCCCTGACCACGGCCGAGTGCGACGCGATGATTCCCGCGGCGCGCCAGGCCGGCGTCATGCTTTCGACCTATCACAACCGTCATTGGGACGGCTGGACCCTCCGGGCGGTGGAAAAGATCAAAAAAGAGAACTCCATCGGCGAGATCTACAAGATCGACGCGCGCAGGGGCCGCCGTGAGTTGCCCGGCGACTGGTGGCGCACCAGCCGGAGCATCTCCGGCGGCATCCTCTACGACTGGGGCGGGCACTTGCTGGAATACGGTCTGTAGCTGATCGGCTCCGAGATCACCGAAGTGTCCGGCTACGCACACGAGGGCTACTGGGCGCCGCGAACCCGGTGGAGAAAGGACACCAACGAAGACGAGGCGGTTGCGGTCGTGCGGTGCAAAAACCGGGCATGGCTCAACCTGACCATCACCGCGCTCGACTCGCATCCGCGGCGCGGGTTTTTCGAGGTGACCGGCACCGAAGGCAGCTACGTTATCGAGGACAACAACTACACGATCCATCGTCGCGAGGGGCGCAAGGTGACGATCGAGGAGGGCAGCCATCTGCCAAGCGAGTATTGGCGCTATTACGACAATATTGCCGCGCATCTGACTAAGGGAACCAAGCTGGCCATCCCGCCCGAATGGGCGCGGCGCACGATCCATATTCTCGACTTGGCGGCGCGAAGCGCCAGACTCGGACGATCTCTTCCCGCCAAATACCGTTGAATCCTCTCATGAAAAGACCCGTCACCCTCTTCACCGGCCAATGGGCCGACCTGCCGCTGGCCGAACTCGCCCCGCTGGCCAAACGTATGGGTTATGACGGACTCGAGCTCGCCTGCTGGGGCGATCATTTCGAAGTCGATCGCGCCTTGTCGTCGAAATCTTACGTCCGGGAGAAGTGGGAACTGCTCGCCGACCACGGCCTGACCTGTTTTGCCCTCTCGAACCATCTTGTCGGCCAAGCGGTCTGCGATCTGATCGATGACCGGCACCGGGCGATTTTGCCGTCCGACGTCTGGGGTGACGGCGATCCGGAAGGCGTACGCCGTCGCGCGGCCAAGCAAATGATCACCGCGGGGAAAGCGGCGCGCGTTTTTTTCGAGGCCAAGCCCGGCTACGCCAAGCACCGTCACCCGGTGACCGTCAACGGCTTCACCGGCTCGTCGATCTGGCATTCGATCTACGCTTTTCCTCCGACCTCGCAGGCTTACTGGGACCAGGGCTTCGCGGATTTCGGCAAGCGGTGGCGTCCGATTCTCGACGCGTTCGACAAGGTCGGGGTCAATTTCGGCCTCGAGGTTCATCCGACCGAAATCGCCTTCGATCTCGCCACGGCCGGCCGCGCGCTCGAGGCCGTCGGGAATCACCCGCGCTTCGGCTTCAACTACGATCCGTCGCACCTCGGCTACCAGGGCGTGGATTATGTCGAGTTCATCCGCCGTTTTGGTCCGCGCATTTTCCACGCGCACATCAAAGACGTTTGGTGGGGCAAGGGGACGGGCGAGAGCGGGGTCTTCGGAGGTCATCTGTCCTTCGGCGACCCGCGCCGTTACTGGGATTTCCGTTCTCCGGGCCGCGGCGACATCGATTTCGAGTCGGTCATCGTCGCGCTCAATGACGCCGGCTACCGCGGTCCGCTTTCGGTCGAGTGGGAAGACATCCGCATGGACCGCATCCACGGGGCGACGGAAGCCGCGGGCTTCGTGCGCGCCCTCGATTTCGAGTCGAGCGCCGTGGCCTTCGATGCGGCCTTCGCCAAAAAGAAAAAGAAATGAGTGCCGCAGCCCGCAAAATCCGCATGGGCATGGTCGGCGGCGGCCGCGGCGCCTTCATCGGGGCGGTGCACCGCACGGCTGCCTCTCTCGACGGTCAGATCGAACTGGTCTGCGGCGCATTCAGCAGCGACCCGCAGCGCTCGAAGGACTCGGGCGCCGACCTGTTCCTCCCGCCGGAGCGCTGCTACGGCACCTTCGGGGAGATGATGGCCGGCGAAGCCGCCTTGCCGGCCGACCGGCGTATGGACTTCGTCTCGGTCGTCACTCCTAATCATCTGCATTTCGCCCCGGCCAAAGCCGCGCTGGAGCATGGCTTCCACGTGGTCTCCGACAAGCCCGCGACCTTCAATCTGGCGGAAGCGAAAGAACTCGGTGCCCTGCTCGAGCGCACCGGGCTGCTTTACGCGCTGACCCATAATTACACGGGGTATCCGCTGGTCAAGGAAGCCCGCGACGTGGTCCGTTCCGGCCGGCTGGGCAAAATCCGTAAGGTTGTCGTGGAATACCCGCAAGGATGGTTGGCCACCCGGTTGGAGGAAACCGGACAGAAACAGGCCTCGTGGCGAACCGATCCGGCGCGCTCGGGGGCGGCCGGATGCCTCGGCGATATCGGCACGCATGCGGAAAATCTGGCGGAATATATCACCGGTTTGCGGATCAAGGAGTTGGCCGCGGACCTGACCGCGTTCGTCCCGGGGCGGCAGCTCGACGATGATGCCAATATCCTGCTTCGCTTTGAAGGAGGGGCCAAAGGCGTGCTCCATGCCTCGCAAATTTCCGTCGGCGAGGAAAACAACCTCAGCATCCGCGTCTATGGCGAGCTCGGCGGGCTCGAATGGCGCCAGCAGGAGCCCAACACCCTCTTGCTCAAGTGGCCCGACCGTCCGTTGGAGATCCTGCGCGCGGGCATGGGCTACCTCGGCGCGGCCGCCGCGGCCCACACGCGCATTCCGTCCGGGCACCCCGAGGGCTTCCTCGAGGCTTTCGCCAACATTTACCGGAATTTTGCCAACCATCTGCGTGCCGTGATCGACGGACGCGAACCGGATGCGAACGCGCTCGATTACCCGAAGATTGGCGATGGCATCCGCGGCATGGCTTTCATCGAGACGGCGGTGGACAGTTCGAAGCACAACACGCGCTGGACCGGGTTGTCATTGTGAAACACTCCTCGGGCAATCTTGCGGTGCATCGCACGCGCGGACCGCTCCCGAATTTCTGCCGGGCACTCGCCTCCGGCACGGTGCGTGTCGGATTTCTCGGCGGATCGATCACCGACCAAAAGACGGGCACCCGCTGGCCGGTGCTGCCGCCTTGACTGCTCCGGCTGCGCGGCGGAACAATATATCCTTTGCCCGAAAGGCGATAGCAACCGAGAAAATCCGAAATCTTATGTCCAACGAACTCAAGTGTCCCTTCGACCACGGAAAATCAACCGGAGCGCCCGTCGCGGCCGGGATGGGTCCGACCAACCGCGATTGGTGGCCCAACCAGCTCAACCTGAAAATGCTCAGCCAGCAGTCGGAGAAGACCGACCCGATGGATGGGGACTTCGACTATGCCCAAGAATTCCAGAGCCTTGATCTGGCGGCGGTGAAGAAGGATCTCGAGGCGCTCATGACTGACTCGCAGGAGTGGTGGCCAGCCGACTTCGGGCACTACGGTCCGTTTTTTGTCCGCATGGCCTGGCACAGCGCGGGCACCTACCGCACGGGCGACGGACGCGGGGGCGGCGGCAGGGGCAGCCAGCGCTTCGCTCCGCTCAACAGCTGGCCGGACAACGTCAATCTGGACAAGGCCCGCCGTCTGCTCTGGCCGATCAAGCAGAAATACGGACGGAAGCTTTCCTGGGCCGATCTGATGATTCTCACCGGCAATGTGGCCCTCGAGTCGATGGGTTTCAAAACATTCGGTTTCGGCGGCGGACGCGAGGACATCTGGGAGCCGGAGGAGGACGTCTACTGGGGATCGGAGAGCGAGTGGCTCGGCGACGAGCGTTACGCGGGGGACCGCGAGTTGGAGAACCCGCTGGCCGCGGTGCAGATGGGTTTGATTTATGTCAATCCCGAAGGCCCCAACGGCAATCCCGATCCTTTGGCCGCGGCGCGCGACATCCGCGAGACCTTCGCCCGCATGGCGATGAACGACGAGGAAACGGTCGCCCTCATCGCCGGGGGCCACACCTTCGGCAAATGCCACGGGGCGGGGGATGCCAAACATGCCGGTCCCGCTCCGGAAGCCGCTCCACTCGAGGAGCAGGGCCTGGGTTGGAAGAGCAGTTACCAATCCGGCAAGGGCCACGATACGATCAGTAGCGGCCTCGAAGTGACGTGGACGCAGCAGCCGACCAAGTGGACCAACCTCTATTTTGACAACCTGTTCAAATACGAATGGGAGCTGACCAAGAGCCCGGCCGGTGCGCACCAGTGGGTGGCGAAGGACGCGCCGGCCGATGTGCCCGATGCGTTCGACGCCGGCAAGAAGCACAAGCCGGCCATGCTGACGACCGACCTTTCGCTGCGCTTCGATCCGGCCTACGAAAAGATTTCGCGCCGCTTCCACCAAAACCCGGCGGAGCTGGCCGACGCGTTCGCCCGCGCGTGGTTCAAACTGACGCATCGCGACATGGGTCCGCGGGCCCGTTATCTCGGACCGGAAGTGCCGCAGGAGGAACTTATCTGGCAGGACCCGGTGCCGGCCGTCGACCATCCGTTGATCGAGGCGAAAGACATTGCCGCGCTCAAAGCCAAGGTGCTCGAGTCGGGGCTGACCGTATCCGAACTGGTGGCCACGGCATGGGCTTCGGCCTCGACGTTCCGCGGATCGGACAAGCGGGGCGGGGCGAACGGGGCGCGGATCCGTCTGGCGCCGCAGAAATTCTGGAAAGTCAACCAGCCCGAGCAGCTCGCCAAGGTGCTCGAGGTGCTCGAGGGCATCCGGGCGGACTTCAACAAGTCGGCGGCGGGGGGCAAGAAGGTTTCGCTGGCCGATCTCATCGTGCTTGCCGGCTGTGCGGCCGTGGAGAAAGCGGCCGGGGAGGCTGGCGAACATGTCGCCGTGCCTTTCACCCCGGGGCGCACCGATGCGTCGCAGGAACAGACCGATGTCGAGTCGTTCGCGGTGCTGGAGCCCGCGGCCGACGGCTTCCGCAACTACACCCGGCCGAAGCTGCCGGTTCCCGCCGAGGAAATGCTCGTCGACAAAGCGCAACTGCTCACCCTGACCGCGCCGGAGCTGACGGTGCTGGCCGGCGGATTGCGCGTGCTCGGTGCGAATTGGGAGGGCTCCAAGCACGGCGTCTTCACTGACCGTCCGGGCAAGCTGACCAACGACTTCTTCATCAACCTGCTCGACATGGGCACCGAATGGCAGCCCGTCTCGGAACAGCGCGATGTCTGGGAAGGTCGCGAACGCAAGAGCAGCAAGTCCCGATGGACCGCGACGCGTGCCGATCTCGTCTTCGGATCGAACTCCATCCTGCGTTCGCTGGCCGAAGTTTACGGCAGCGCGGATGCGCGGGGGAAATTCGTCAAGGATTTCGTGCGGGCGTGGGACAAGGTGATGAACCTGGACCGGTTCGATCTGCGCTTGCCGCGAGCCTGAGACCAATCACGAAAAGTTTTCCGACGATTGGAAAGCTCGGGGGCATGGGCGTCCCGCCGGCGAACAGCGGCGACCCCACGGCCGCCGGCGCGACAGCTCAATCCAAATCACGCTCGGCGAGGGCGTCTTCGTCGAGCCCCAGGTAGTGTCCGAGTTCGTGGAGATAAGTGCGGCGGACTTCCTCGGCGAAGGTCGTGCCGGCTTCCTCGCCTTCCTCGCGGATGTTATCGAGGTAGAGGAGAATCTGGGGCGGCGGACCGGGGTCATGGACGTGTTCGTGCCGCGGCGCGCCGACGAAGAGTCCGAGGATGCCGGGGTCGAGTCCGTCCGCGACCAGTTCCGCCGCGGGAAAATCCTCGAAGCACACCGGCACCTGCCGTGCCGCCTCGCGCAGCTCGTCCGGCAGGCGGTGGAGGGTTTCCACCACGATGCGGCGGGCGGTGCGGTGGTGATTCATGGCCGCCCGAAGCGATGCTTGGCCCGTTCCCGCAGGCGGGTGCCGGCCGGGGTCCCCGCGGGTTGTCGGCAGAGCGCGCCCTCGTAGAAGGCGCACCATCCGTCCCACAAAGTGCCCGGACCCCACCCCTCGGTGTGCACATAGCGCTTGAAGTTGCCCGCCAGGTAGGAGCGCAGGTGCGCGCTGTGCGGTGAGTGGAAAGCGAGGTAGGACAAATTTTGCAGCAGCGCGAGGAACTTGAGGCGGTGGGCCATGTGCGAAGTCTCCGGATCAGGCGGCGGCGGCAGATGGGGCACCTGTGCGTCCGCGGTGAAGACCCCGCCCGCCGCGGCGGCCACGCGCATGGAGAATTCGAGGTCCTCGCCGAGCATCCAGAAGTCGTCCCGGAACAATCCGCAAGTCTCGAAGGCGCGCCGCGCGTAAAGCATGCACGCCCCGGTGGCCCAGCAGAACGCGTGCGGTTCCCCGCCGAAGGCGCGACGGCATTCGTCCGCATCGACCGTGCGGCGGATCACGGCGCGCAACGCGGCCTCCCGCGGTTCGGGAAAAGCCCAGAGGTGCTCCTTTTCATCGGAGAGCAGCGGGGCGGCGGCGGCGGCTTGCGCGGTCTCCAGCGCGGCGAGCAAGGTGGCGGCTGTTCCGGGCGGCGGCACCACATCGTCATCCATGACGAGGACATGCGTGACCTCCGGATTGGCCAGGGCTTTGGCGATGGCGGCGTTCCACGCGGGCCCGGGGCCGTTGTTGACCGGACGGGCGATCCACGTGCACGGAACCGGGGCGGCTGCGCAGACGGCTTGTGTCGCCGCGGACGAGGCGTTGTCCGCCACGAAAACGCCGCCCTCGAACGGCGTGCCATCGGCGGCCAGGGCGGTCAGGAGCCGGGCCAGTTCCCTCTCGCGCCGGTGCGTGGCGACGGCCGCGGCGAGAAGGACGGCGGGGCGATCGGCGGTGTTCATGGGGTCGGCGGTGTTGCAGCGCGGGTCCGGCTCGGCTATGCAGGAAACATGGTAGGTCGCGTCGTCATGGTGGCAATTCTCTTTGCCGCGCCGTTGTGCGCCCAAGAGCAGGAGCAGCGCATGATGGATCGCATCATGAACCCCAAGGTCGAAGAGGCCAACCCCATGGGGGCGAAGGCGTTTTCCAGCACGTCTTTTTCCTTGAAGAAGTTCGAAGGTTCGGGGGAATACCGCGGGGTCAAGCCGGCGCGGACCAAGGAATACACCACGCGAAAATTCCTCGGTATCCGCAATCCTTGGTTCGGCCGCAAGGTCTACGAGACCGGGGCGGCGCGCGAGCTGACCAAGTATGTCTTGAGCGACAAGGAATTCGCCTCGCGGACGGTGGATCCCAAGAGCGCCCCGGAGGAAGGTCGCGAGGCCCTGCAGTTCGACGGCGAGGTCGACACGCGCCAGTTTCTCGGCCGGGGCAAGTCGCAGGCCTCGTTGAGCCAGGCTTACGGCCAGGGGAGCGCGCCGCTTTCGCTGGACGATGTCCGCGAGTTGCTCAACCGGAACCGTTGAGCGCATGAGTCCCGCCGAAACGACGGACCTTCTCTCCCGCGGCTGCGCGGAGATCATCAGCCGCCGCGAGCTGGAGAAAAAGTTGTCTGCCGGCCGTCCGTTGCGCGTGAAGCTCGGGGTCGACCCGACCGCGCCCGACATCCATCTGGGGCATACGGTGGGACTGCAAAAGCTGCGCCAATTCCAGGATCTCGGCCACGAGGGCATCCTGATCATCGGGGATTTCACCGCGATGATCGGCGACCCGAGCGGACGTTCGGCCACGCGTCCGCAACTGACCCACGACGAGGTGTTGGCCAACGCGCGGACTTACCAGGAGCAGGCTTTCAAGGTTCTCGACAAGGCAAAGACGAAGGTGGTCTTCAACGGGGAGTGGTTCCGCGACATGACGTTCACCGACGTGATCAAACTGAACAGCCGTGTCACCCTGCAGCAGATGCTGCAGCGTGAGGATTTCCGCGAGCGTCTGGACAAGGCCCAGCCGATCCGCGCGCACGAGGTGCAGTATCCGATCATGCAGGGCTGGGACTCGGTGATGATCCGCGCCGATGTGGAACTCGGCGGCACGGACCAGCTTTTCAACATCATGGTCGGGCGCGACCTGCAGAGGGAAGAAGGGCAGGAACCGCAGGTGGCCATGATGCTGCCCATTCTCGAGGGACTCGACGGCACGCAGAAGATGAGCAAGAGCTTGGGCAATGCCGTGGGGGTGAACGAGGCGCCCGGCGGGATGTTCGGGCAAATCATGAGCATTTCGGATGAATTGATGGCCCGTTGGTATCTGCGGCTGCTCGGGCGCGAGATCGCCAAGGAGGCCCACCCCATGGCGGCCAAAAAAGAATTGGCCTGTGCCTTGGTCGAACGTTTCCATTCGGCCGGCGAGGCCGCCCGCGCCCTCGAGGAATTCGAAAAGCGTTTCAGCGGCCGCGATCTGGAGAATGCCGAATTGCCCGCTTTTGTCCCCGCGGTGCCCTTGATCGACGTGATCACGGCCGCGGTCGAGGCCTACGGGCAATGCTTCGGGCAGAACAAGTCGCGCAGTGACGTGCGCCGGTTGGTCACGCAGGGCAGCGTGCAATGGCGCGGGGCGAAGGTGACCGATCCTAAAGCGATGCTCGACTTGTCGGAGACCGGAATTTTGCGTTTGGACAAGACGCGCGCGGTGAGAGTCGGGTGAAGCGAGGGGCTGAGCGCCGCGACCTGAAAGGCGACCGCCGCTACAACTCGGACGAGATGGCGGCGGGAAGTGCCCTGGGGCCGTCCCCGCCGAGTTGTTCGTCGATCTCCTCGAGTCGGCGGATGAGGTCAACCACCTCGCGACGCGGATACGGTCCGCCTGCCGCAGCGCAGAAGTGGGTGCGGCAACCGAACGGGCGATCGGCGTAAATGAGGCAACGGGAGGTCGCCGGATCGAGGAGGGGGCAAGCGCCGTCGTTCCGGACCGGCAGCGATTTGCGTCCGGTGGCTTTGAGCGCGCGGACGGCGAGCAGGGCTTCGCCGCGGGTGAGGTAGGGGGTTTTGCCGGTCAGCTTGAAATGGCAGCACTGCGTGCGGAGTTCGCAGCTGCGCTCGATCGGCCGGGCGGCGAGGTCGCGGTAGACGGCGCGGACTTCCTGGCAAAGGACCGCCGGCGTGGGCGCCGAGGCCGCATCGGTGCGGCGGGGCATATCAGTGGCAGCCGCAACCGCCCCCGCCGCAGCAGTCGTCATCCGCGTGGGAATTCGCATGATGCACGTGGCCGTGGGTGATCTCCTCGGGTCTGGCGGGACGGACGTCGCGGACGGTGACCGCGAAGGTCAAGGTCTCGCCGGCCAGCGGGTGGTTGGCATCGACGGTGATCGTGTCGCCGTCCACGGCAGTGACGACCACAAGGTCGCTGCCTTCTTCGCTGCTGGCCCGGAAACGCATGCCGGGTTTGATCTCCGCGCCCTCGGGAAAAATCGACCGCTCGACCTGCCCGACGCGGCGCTCATCGCGCAGACCGTAGGCCTCGACGGGCGGAACCGTGACGTCGAGTTGCTCGCCGGCGACCTTGCCCTCGAGCGCTTTTTCCAGTCCGGGGACGATGCTGGCGTAGCCGTGGACGTAAGCCATCGGGGCGCCGGAGTTTGCCGAGCTATCGAGGGTTTCGGAGCGGCTGTTGCGGACTTCGTAATCGAAGAAAACGGCGTGGTATTTGGCGATTTTCATGAATGGATGAGTGGTTTGGCCTCCGTCGCCGGAAGGCCCTGCGCACGGCAGCCTGCAGTTTCTCCGAAATTTGCGGACTGGCCACTGTAAAGTCGGGGAACGGTGATACCCGATGCGGCCAAGCGGTTGACTGTAGATTCGGGAGCGACGCTACAAGCAGACGAGGGGTCGATCACCACTGCACCTTGCAGCGGTATTTTTTCCAACTGCGGTCGTTGGTCACAGCGGTGGCGCCTTGTTCGAGGGCTTGGGCAATGAGGAGGCGGTCGAAGGGATCGCGGTGGTGGTGGGGGAGAGTGCCGAGACGGTCGAGATCGGTTGGGGCGATGGGAAGCAGGTGGAACCCGTGTTTCATCTCCAAATCGGCGGCGAAGTCATCAAGGGATCCCTCAACGTCGAGTTTGCCGAGCGCGCGTTTAATCGTCATCTCCCAAAGGCTGGCTACGCTGACGAGGATTTCGTTTGCCGGAGAGTAAAAGACGGACTCCCACTTGCCGCGGTTGAGACGCGGATTGTTTTCGCGCATCCACAGCACAGTGTGCGTATCGAGGAGATAGCGCATTTCGCTACTCCATGTATTCCTTCATGTCCTCGATCGGTTCGCAAAAGTCGTCAGCGACCCGGATCTTACCCTTCATGTCACCCCATTGACCTTTGGCGCGCTTGATTGGCGCGGGTTTGAGTTCGGCCACGGGTTTGCCGCGTTGGGTGATGATGAATGACTTCCCGGCGCGGGTCTGGCGGAGGAGGCGGGAGAGGTTGGTCTTGGCCTCGTAGGCACCGACTTCCTGCACGCGAGGGGTGGGTTTCATGTAACTAGTCTATGCAATAGACCAGTTGGGGTCAAGGGGTGCGGATTGCGGAAGTAACCGCGGAGGACGCAGAGAACACGGAGGGAAAGGTGTGGCCCGTCCTTTCCGGGAGGGACGCTTTATGGAAGGATGGGGCATCGAATTCATGGCTTCAGAAACTTCCCTTTTGCCGCTTTCCGCGGAGGAGTATGCCCGCGGGGTGCGGGCGGGTGATCCGACGGTGTTGGCGCGGGCCATCACGCTGGTGGAAAGTTCGCTCGCCCGGCATGGGGAAACGGCAGCGGAGTTGATGAGGATTTTGCTGCCGCATCGGGATGGCTCGGTGCGGATCGGGATCACCGGGGTTCCGGGGGTCGGGAAGAGCACGTTCATCGAGGCCTTCGGGCTTTATCTTTGCCAGCACGGACACCGAGTGGCCGTGCTGGCGGTGGATCCGACGAGCGCTATTTCGGGTGGGAGTATTCTCGGGGACAAGACGCGGATGGAGAAGCTATCGCGTCATCCGGCGGCGTATATCCGTCCGTCGCCCGCGGGTGGCGCGCTCGGCGGGGTGACGCGGAAAATGCGGGAGACGATCACCCTGTGCGAGGCGGCGGGGTATGACGTGATCCTGGTCGAGACGGTCGGGGTCGGTCAGAGCGAGATTGCGGTGCGGTCGATGACCGATTTTTTTCTGCTGCTCGCGCTGACGGGCGCGGGGGATGAGTTGCAGGGGATCAAGAAGGGGATCGTCGAGATGGCTGATGCCATCGCGGTGACCAAGGCGGATGGGGACAACTTGATTGCGGCGGAGAAGCTGAAATTGGAGCTGGCCCAGGTGCTGCATTTTTTGGCGCCGGTCACCCCAGGATGGCAACCGGAGGTTTTGCTCTGCTCTGCTTTGAAAGGGAGCGGGATTGCCGATGTGTGGGAGTTGGTCGAGCGATTCCGGGCGGAGATGACGGCATCAGGCGAATGGACGGCGCGGCGTTTGGATCAGGTGCAGGAGGGGCTAGTGGAGTTTGCGCGGGAGCAGGTCTTGGCTGGGATGATTCGGAGCGCTGTGGTGCAGGCGGATTTGAAACGATTTGGTGCGGAGGTTGCGGGAGGAAAAATGACTTTGCGGGCGGCGGGATCGAAGATTGCGGAGGATTTTTTGGCTTCAAGGTAGGGACACGCGGCTCGCGTGTCCGTTGGCGATGGAGCGGACGAGCGAGCCGCTCGTCCCTGCCTGCAGAAATTGCCGAGGACACCGCTGCTACGTTGCGCGGATGGCCCAGCGGAGTTTGGCCGGGGTGGAGCGGGGGTTATTGTGGCGTTCTTCGGGGGTGGCGCGGAGGACGCGGCGGGCAACTTCCTGGTAAAGGCCTTCGCCGTGCGCGGCCTGAAAGGCTTTTTTCACGCGGCGGTCTTCGCCGGAGTGGAAGGTGAGGATGGCCACGCGGCCGCCGGGGTTGAGGCAGTGGGGCAAGACGCGCAAGAGGGTGTCGAGGGCGCTGAATTCTTCGTTCACTTCGATGCGGATGGCCTGGAAGACGCGGCGGATGGAGAGTTCGCGTTCGTCTTCACTGACGGCGGGGAGTCTGCTGCGAATGGTAGCGGCGAGGTCTGTCGTGGTGAGGAAAGACTTTCCGGCCAAGGCCGCGGCGAGTTGGGTGGCGTGCGGTTCGTCGGAGTTTTCGGCGAGGACAGCGGCGAGTTTGTCGGCCGAAACTTTTTGCAGGAATTGCGCGGCGGAGATGCCTCGGGAGGAGTTCATGCGCATGTCGAGAGGGCCGGAAGTTTTGGTCGAGAAGCCGCGCTCCGGGTTGTCCAGTTGCATGGAGGAGACGCCGAGGTCGGCCAAGATGAGGTCGGCGCCGTTTTTTCCGACGCTGGCCAGGGCTGCGGGCAGACCGGCAAAGTTTGATTTTGTCATGGTGAGTTGATCGGAGACGAATCCGGCGGCGCGCAGGCGTTGTTCGGTGCGGGGGAGTTCGAGCGGATCGACATCCAGGGCAAGCAAATGGCCATTCGGGGCGATCTTTTCCAAGATGGCTTGGGCGTGGCCGCCGTATCCGAGGGTGCAATCGACGGCGAAGTCACCGGGATGAGGACGAAGGACATCGAGAACTTCCGCGACCATGATCGGGACGTGGGAACCGGCGGGGGTTTTGCCGGAGGCGAGAACCTTGGCGATGGTGTCCGGGTGGTGATGCGGATCGAGTTCTTTGTATTTGTGCTCGAAGTGGCGGGGGTTTTTTCCGGGATAGCGAGGGCGGCGTTGGTGCTCCATGGGCTTAGCGGTAGCTTTTTGAGGGGTTCGTTTTTTGGGGGCTGCACAGGCCGAGGGCCTGTGGGGTCGGGTCGTGACGGGCGGGCCGCCCGTGCCCCCTGGCTGGGATGATCATCGGCTGGAAGCCGAGGCCACTTGGGCGGAGAGGTTGTTGTATTCCTCGTTGGCTTGTTCGAGTTCTTCGGTCAGGTCGGCGAGTTCGCGGTGGAGAGGAAAGGATGTGGCGTCGTTGGGGGCGGTTTCGAGGATGGTGGCGAGTTCGCGTTGGCGGGCTTCGAGGGTGATGATGCGTTGTTCGAGTTTGTGGTGGTGCGATTGGGACTGGCGGAGGACGGCGGCGGCGGCTTTGCGGGCTTCGGCTTCGGCGCGGCGTTGTTGCTTCATTTCTTTGAGTCCGAGTTTCGGTTTGTCGACCACGGCGGCTGCAGGTTTTTCGGCGGGGCGATGATTTTTGAGCGCGGCGACGAGGCCGCCGCGGTCGGAGGCAGCGCCGGATTTTTCGAGGTAGTAGTCGTAGTCGCCCGCGTAAGGGGTGAGGCGTCCGGCGTTGATGTGGAGGACGGTGGTGGCGAGCGAGCGAATGAAGTGGACGTCGTGGCTGACGAAAACCAGCGTGCCTTCGTAGGGTTGGAGGGCGGCGACGAGAGCGTTGATACTGGCGATGTCGAGGTGGGTGGTGGGTTCGTCGAGGAGGAGAAGGTTCGGCGGCT
>JBBECM010000087.1:0-16350 GCA_040881855.1 Chthoniobacterales bacterium
TCGACAAAGAGAAAATGCGCGAGCTTTCGGACGAAGGACGGCGCCTCGGCTCCGACCCCCAGGCATGGATGACCAAAGCGCCGTGACCTGCAGAGCGCAAGAGACGATGGAGTGGCCCCTGCGCCGGAAACTTTCCGGAGTTTTTTTAACATAAGGTAACGAAGCGGACGAAGGGGGGGGGCGGAGCAAGGCATTTTAACCACGGATAACACGGATGGCACGGATAAGACCAAAACACCGAGAGGTGAGAGTCTCTCAGGAGAGCCCACCACTTCCTTAATACCCGACTAGTTCATCGCCTCCACATCTCTGTAACCCATTTGCCTTGGGGCCGTGTCGCCAAGCCTCCGCTGTGATATCCGTGTTATCCGTGGTTAGCTCCCTTTGAATCATCCCGCGGTCTCTGGCCTCGCTTTCTCTGTGCTCTCCGTGCCTCTGTGAGAGTCCTCTTCAAGTCAGTCTTCCGTCGCCAGCAATAGCTCAAAAGTGCGCAGGATTTCCTCGGATGTCGCGGGGTCCACTTCCCCGATGCGTTACAGCGCGGCCATGTTCATCGGTTGCTGCTCCTACGGTCGACCCATGCCGAGGACCACCCTTTGTAACCTTCGTTGGCTTCTGTTAAATCTCGCCTCATGAAGGCCGTCCTTTGCCTGACCTTATGTGTTGCCGCTTCGCTTGGCCATGCCTCTGAAGTTCAACGCCACGGACTGAGCTTCGAGCAATGGGTGGCGGATACGTTTTTCGGCGGGCACCGTGCGTCCGGCCCGACGGACAAGTGGGACATTCCGGCCGCTGCGAACACGGACCATGGCCGCACTCCGGTCAATCCCAAGGCCACGCAATATGGCGAGCCCATGCTCCTCGGTGATGCGTTGCGTCAATTTGACATCGACGAGCCCTTCCTGCTCATCGTCGGGTTCTGGAAGCAGGACGGACGCGACAAGAAGTTCGTCCAATCTTTGGTCACCCGCATCGAGCCGGACCAATGGCGCAAACTGTGGGCGCCGGTCACGCGCCGCGATCTCGAGGCCATGGACGCTCTGGTCAAAGACACCTCGCGCCCCATGGCCGAGGTGAGAAAGGAAGTCCTGCGCGGCAAGAAACAGCCACCGTTCGCGCAGGCGGTGATCCAACTCAACCCGAAGATTGATCAGTCCCAGCGCCGCTTGCAGTGCAGCATTTCCTATGTGCGGCTGTTCAAGAACCTCGCCCCGGATCGCGACCGAAAGGCACAACCTTGCACGGAGATTTTCGGGCGGCACGTTCCCCCAGTCCGTGCGTCCCGGCCCCGGCAACGGACGCGGCGACAGTCCTCCCGGGTCAGGGCACGCGTAAGCGTCCGCTGAGGGGAAAGCCTGAGCGGCGGGCCCGCCGGATCATGAGCTGGCGCTGGAAAACGAAAACGGCCATGGCGGCTGAGACCACAGCGACCGTCGAGGAGGCCGTGGCCAGCAGGAGCATGGTCAGCTTCCCGGGCAAATGGGGTGGTGCTTCGGTCACGGTGAGCAGCACGCCCAAGCCGGCGCCGATCGCGCCGGCCAGTTGAAAGGTTCTTTTGCGGATGCGGAGGTAAGGAGCCATGGCATCGCCGAAGCGGAAGGCCAAGAATCCGAAGAAAGCCCCGCCGAGCAGACCGACCGCGATGGTGTAGCCGATGAGATAACTGCTGAAGTGCTCGCTTTTCATCCGCGCCTTCCAGCCCGAGAACCGGGACAGGGTGGATTCCACATGGCGGTCGATGAAGGGGCGTCCGGCCACCTCGTCCACGGCCTGTGCCTCCGCCGCTTCGCGCGTCTGGGCCACGGCGGCGGACGGGACGAAGGAGAGGAGCATGGCCAGTGCGGCTGCCGCGTAGGTCGCGGTCTTGATCAATGGCGGCAGTTGCGGCATGGCTTTCAGCTCCTCGGCGCAGTTTCGACTTGCTGGCGGAGTTTGGCAATGGTGCGGGCGGCGAGAACGCCTTTCCAGTGGAGGCAGGGATGGATGATGGCTTCGCGTCCGAGGAGCGAGCCGGGGCTCAGCACGGCGTTGCAGCCGACCTCGGCCCGGTCGCCGATTACTGCGCCGAATTTCCTCAGCCCGGTGGGGACAGGCGCCTCGGGGCCGCGCACGACGATCTCACCTTTGTCGAGGCGGACATTGGAGAGAATCACGCCGGCGCCGAGGTGGGCTTGGTGGCCGAGGATGGAGTCGCCGACGTAATTGAAGTGGGGGATCTGGGCGCCGTCGAAGACGATGCAGTTTTTCAGTTCGCAGGAATTGCCGAGGACGGCGTCGTTGCCCACGACGACATTTTCCCGGATGTAGCAACCGGCCCGGATCTGGCAGCGGTCGCCGATCCAGGCGGGGCCTTTGATCATGGCGCCTTGTTCGATGGTCGTGCCATGGCCGATGTAGACCGCGTTGCTGATGAACGGGCGTCCGATCTGTTTGCCGTGGATCGCGGGCTTGAGACGGAATTGGAGATAGGACGCGATGAGCGGCAGGGCTTCCCAGACGTTTGTGACCTTCTCGAAGAGTGACCGGTGGTCGGTATGCTCGAGGTCGAGGTAATCGGCGGGGGCGTAGGTCAAGGGAGTTGAGGGATGAGGGTTGAAAGTTGAGCGAGAAG
Organism: Chthoniobacterales bacterium; assembly: GCA_040881855.1. Lineage (GTDB taxonomy): Bacteria > Verrucomicrobiota > Verrucomicrobiia > Chthoniobacterales > JACTMZ01 > JACTMZ01. The sequence continues at coordinate 2,612 of JBBECM010000087.1, forward strand.
ACGTTCTTCCGGCGACGAGTTAACGGCCCGCGGCCAGGACGCCGCCGCGACAACAGCCGGATGGCTGATGCAGGTCATTGGCAAGATGGTGTTGCTTCTGCTCTCAACCCTCAACTCTAAACCCTCAACTATCCTCATCCTCCAATGCGGGTCAGTTTGGTGCCTTCTTTGGTATCTTTGAGCACCCAGCCCTGTTTGAGCAGCTCATCGCGCAGGGTGTCGCTCTTGGCCCAATCCTTGGCCGCGCGGGCGGCGGTGCGTTCTTCGAGGAGGGCTGCGACTCCGGCGGGGACGGCAGTGGCTTCGGGTTCGAGACGGAGGACGGAGTTGATCCGTGTCCAGTAGTCGAGCAAGCCGCGGGCCTGCTCGGGGGAGATGCTTCCCTGGTCCATGGCGCGGTTGGTGTCGCGGACCAGATCGAAGAGGGCGCCGAGGGCGGCGGAGATGTTGAGGTCGTCATCGAGGGCGGCGGCGAATTTGTCCCCGGTGGCAGCCGGCTGCGGTTCGCCCGTTGTCGCCGTGGGAGCCAAGGCGGAGAGGCGTTGCTGCCATTCGTCGAGGCGCTGCAGCGCGCTGCGCGCCCCGGCCAGGCCTTCGAAGGTGAAGTTGAGCGGGAGGCGGTAGTGGGCGGAGAGGAGCACGTAGCGCACTTCGCGTCCGGTCCAGCCTTTGTCCAAAAGGTCGCGCAAAGTGTAAAAGTTGCCGAACGACTTGGCCATTTTGCGTCCGTCGACCATGAGATGCGCGCAGTGCATCCACAGATTGACGAATTTTTGTCCGGTGCAGCATTCGGTCTGGGCGATTTCCGCTTCGTGGTGGGGGAAGATGTTGTCCACCCCGCCGCAATGGATATCGAGCCGGTCGCCGAGGAGACCGGCGGCCATGGCGCTGCATTCGATGTGCCATCCCGGACGGCCGGGACCCCACGGGCTGTCCCACTTGACGTCGCCGTCGTCGGCGTGGTGCGCTTTCCAGAGGGCAAAGTCGCCGATGCTTTCCTTTTCGTATTCGTCGGAGCGGACGCGGCCGGTCGGGCGCAATTCCTCGAGGTTGAGGTGGGCGAGTTGTCCGTAGTTTGGAAAACTGGCGAGGCGGAAATAGACCGACTGGTCGTCGGCTTGGTAGGCGTGGCCGGCGGCGACGAGTTCCCCGATCATGGCGATCATGCGTGCGATGTGTTCGGGGTCGGTGGCCGAGGGAAAACGGCCGGCTGGTTTGATCCGGAGGGTTTCGAGGTCCTGGAAGAAAGCTTCTTTGAAGGGCTTGGTGAAATCGGCGAGGGGAACACCTTTCTCGCGGGCCCCGCGGATCGTCTTGTCGTCCACATCGGTCAGGTTCATGACGCGGTCGACTTCGAATCCGCGGTATTCGAGGTGGCGCTGGAGGAGGTCCTCGAAGAGGTAAGCGCGGAAGTTGCCGATGTGGGCGTGGTTGTAGACCGTGGGCCCGCAGGTGTAGAGCTTCACCTGCTTGCCGGCCGGATCGAGCGGGACGAAGGGCTCGAGGCCGCGGGTGAGGGTGTTGTGGAACTGGAGCAAGGCAGTTGAGGGTTGAGGGATGAGAGTTGAGGGATTCAGAGGGGCCAACGAAAAGTGGAAGCGGCGTCCATGCCGCTGGTTGATGAGAGGATAAGCGGCGGGGGCGCCGCTTCTACTTTAAAGGTCGTCACGAGGGCAATTCGACCGAGGCCACGGCCATGGCGGCGATGCCTTCGCCCCGGCCGATCGATCCCAGGCCTTCGTTGGTCGTGGCTTTGACCGCGACGCGGGCGGGCGGGAGGCCGAGGGCGGCGGCAATGCGCTCGCGCATGGGGAAAACGTGCGGGGAGATTTTGGGCGCCTCGGCGATGACGGTGGCGTCGATGCTGTTGATGCGCGCGCCACGGGAGCGGGCGAGCTGGGCCGCTTTTTCGAGGATCTCGAGGCTGCTGATGCCGCGGATGCCCGGGTCGGTGTTGGGAAAATGGTGGCCGATGTCCTGCTCGCCGATGGCACCGAGGACGGCATCGGCGATGGCGTGGCTGAGCACGTCCGCATCGGAGTGGCCGTCCAATCCGAGGTCGTGCGGGATTTCCACGCCGCCAAGGACGAGCGGGCGTCCCGCGATGAAGCGGTGGATGTCGTAGCCGAGGCCGGTGGTGGTCATGCGGGAAAGTTTACCGTGTCCAGTTTGCAGTCTGTGGTCAGTTGGGAAGAAGAGCCTGAAAGTCCGCGTGGCCGCTGGTGGCCGTGATGCGGAATTTGTCCGGGTTGTCCTCGTGGGGTTGCAAGTCGACCACGCCGCCGGCGGCGGGGACAAGGAGAAGCCCGGCGGCGATGTCCCACAAACTGATGGTGCCTTCGATGTAAGCGTCGAGGCGGCCGGTGGCGACGTAGGCGATATCGAGCGCGGCGCTCCCGAGCATGCGCATTTTTTTCACCTGACGGATGGCGTGGTTGAAAGCAGGCAGTGTGCTGTTGATCGTGTCGACGGTTTTCGAAACGCCCATCGAGACGATACATTCCGGCAATTCGGTGCGCGTGCTGACTTTGATCGGACGGCCGTTGAGCAAGGCGGGGCCGCCGGCTTCGACGGTCCAGGTCTCGTCGCGCAGGGGATCGTGGATCACGCCGGCGAGGAGTTCGTTCTTGCGGCGGACGGCGATGGTCGTGGCAAAATGGGGGATCCCGTAGAAGTAGTTCACGGTGCCGTCCAAGGGATCAATAATCCACTCGCAGTCCCCTGTGCCTCCTCTGATGCCTTCCTCGCCGAGAATGGCGTGGTCCGGGTGCCGGGCCAGGATGTGGTCCTCGATGAGGCGCTGGGTGCGGCGGTCGAGTTCGAGTTTGATGTCGTGCGGCTGCATGGCATCGACCTCGAGGGGTTTTTCGAAATTGTCGCGCAGAACTTTGCCGGCCAGGAGTGCGGCATCGACAGCCGTGGTGAGAAAGTCGGACATGTGTCGCGTTGTCTTAGCAGATGCGGCCCGCGCGGCGGACAAAAAAATCGGGAGGGGACCGAAATCCCCTCCCGTGCAACTTCGTTGAAACCACTAAGGTTTAGCGACGGCGTTTTTTAGCAGCTTTTTTCTTAGCGGCCTTTTTCTTGGCGGGCTTGCGCTTCGCGACTTTTTTCTTGGCGGCTTTTTTCTTTTTAGCGGGCATCCAAAATCCCCCCTTTCAATCCGCAGTGGCGGGTTTGGAGTGTGCTTAGTTTGCAACTCACGAGTGACTTCGTAGAACCGTATGCGTTGATCGTCAACGGTTTTTTTGAATTTTTTGCAAAAATTTTCCGCGCATCTTCCGCGCCGACCACGCGTGCGTGACGCGTGTGCGCGTGAAACATTCAGCGCGCGGCGAGCAACGCGGCGACTTCACCGGCGATTTTTTCCACCGGCCATAACCGCCCGGCGCCTTCGTATCCGCAGGCGAGCAGACCTTCGTCCGGTCCGATGAAGACCGCGCCGCGGGCGCGCAACACGCCGGTGTTTTGCACGGTGGCGGGATGCGACCACATCTTGCCGTTCATGGCGGGGGCGACGAGCAGCGGCGCGCGCGTGGCCAGGGCCACGCAGGTGAGCGCGTCGTCGGCCAGACCGCAGGCCAAACGCGCGAGCGCGGCGGCGGAGGCGGGCGCGATGAGCAGCAGGTCGGCGCGGTCGGCCAGTTCGATGTGGCCGGGACACCAGCCGTGCTGCTCGTCGAAGACATCGGTCATGACCGGATTTTTACTCAAGGTCTGCAGGGTCAGCGGGGTGACGAAGCGCTGGGCGGACGCGGTGAGGATGATGCGCACGTCGTGGCCTTGCTTGACCAGCAGGCTGGCCAGATCCGCGGCTTTGTAGGCGGCGATGGATCCGGTGACGCCGAGGACGACGGTTTTCCTGGTCTCCATGTCAGGACTCCAGCGAGATGATGCGGCGGCTGAGGTAGCGCTCGGCGCGGGTGATGGCGCGGAACTTGGTCAGGTCTTCCTCCATCGAGCCGCTGATGATGGTGTAGCGGTATTCGCGCCAGCACTTCATCTCGACGGCGGCATTGGCCAGGCGGAACTCGGTCTGTTCCGGCGTCTCGGTGCCGCGTTTCTGCAGGCGGTGGCGGAGTTCCTCGAGGCTGGGGGGCATGATGAAGATGTCGACCAGCGAGTCGCGGATGAAAGGATCGGTGCTTTGGCGGATGGTGGCCGCTCCCTGCACGTCGATATCGACGAGGACGTCGATGCCTTCGCGCAGGTGGTCCACGATGGTCTGCCGTATGGTGCCATAGTAATGGTCGTGCACGCGCGCGTATTCGAGGAAGTCGCCGGCGGCGATGCGGCGCTCGAAGTCCGTGGCATCCATGAAATGGTAATCCTCGCCGTCGGTTTCCCCGGCGCGCGGCGCGCGGGTCGTGCAGGAGACGGCATACACGGTGTCGGGCGTCTGCCGCAGCGAGCTGCAGATGGTCGATTTGCCCGCGCCGGACGGGGCGGAAATGACAAAGAGGATGCCGAGGCGTTTCAACGGAAGAGTCGAGGGTTGGCGGTTGAGGGTCGGGAGCGGGCCGGGGCCCGGTCGTTCATTTATTCGACATTCTGCACCTGCTCGCGGAGACGCTCCAGTTCCGTTTTGGCGGTGACGACGTGGCGGGTCACATTGGCCGAGTTGGCCTTGGATCCGATGGTGTTGCACTCGCGGAACATCTCTTGGGCGAGGAAATCGAGGGCGCGGCCGTTGGCTTCCCCCGCACCGAGCGCGGCGCGGAATTGGCCGATATGGCTCTCGAGCCGGCTCAATTCCTCGGTGATATCGGAACGGTCGGCGAAAAGGGCGAGTTCGCGGGCCAGCCGCTCGTCATCGTCGGCGAAGGCCGGGTCGAGCGAGGCCAGGCGGGCTCTCATGGCCTCGCGGTGCCGGCCGGTGACGGCGGGGGCGATTTTGCGGATGGCACCGACCGACTTGGCGAAGCGTCCGAGCAGGCGGGACAATTCGCGAGCCAGGTGGGAACCTTCCTTGGCCCGCATTGTTTCGACGGCCTGCACGGCGGCGCGGGCGGCGCGGGCCAAGGCGCTGACATCGGGGGCGGCGCTGCCCGATGATTCGCGGGCTGTCGCGGTGTAAAGGCGCACGAGATCGGAGAGAGCGGGCTGGCCGGGAATTTTCAGGCTGCGCTGCACGGCGAGCAGGTCGCGGTGCAGCCGGCGAAAAAGCGCGGCATCGAGCAGGGGGCGGGTGTCCGAGCCGGAGGCGACCGAGGCGGTGACCGTGGCGCGTCCGCGGGCCACGGCGGGTGCGACGATTTCGCGCAGGAGATTTTCGCAAGGTGCGAGTTCGCGCGGCAGGTTGAAGACCAATTCGGCGTTGCGGCGGTTGACCGTGCCGATTTCCACCGAGTAGCGCGTGCCGCGGCTGACGCATTCGCCGCGGCCGAAGCCGGTCATGCTTTTCATGGAGCAGCATGACAGCTGGTGTCGACCGGTGTGTCGAGTCTGCGGCGATTTGGGCGTTGCCGGGCGGCCGGTGTCTCCCGTAGTTTGCCAGCCATAGATGGTTACTCCCGACCCCTTCATGCAGGCCGCCATCGAGGAAGCGCGCTTGGGACGCACCGAGGGCGGAATCCCCATCGGTTCCGTGCTCGTGCTTGACGGCAAAATCATCGGGCGCGGCCACAACCGCCGCGTCCAGAACGGCAGCGTCATTCATCATGCGGAGATGAACTGCCTGGAGAATGCCGGACGCCTGCCCGCGGCCGTTTACCGCCGCTGCACCATCTATTCGACCCTTTCCCCCTGCCCGATGTGCAGCGGTGCCATCCTGCTTTACGGGATCCCGAAGGTTGTCATCGGCGAGAACAAAACTTTCCAGGGGCCCGAGGAATACGTGCGCTCGCAAGCCGTCGACATCGAAATCTGTCAGGATCCCGATTGCATCCGTTTGATGGAGGACTTCATCGCGGCCGAGCCCGGGCTATGGAACGAGGATATAGGGGAGTGACCCATGGCGCGTAACAATCGGGGCGTGTGTGCAGCGGTTGCCGTGCTTTTCACGCTGGCAGGATGCGAGGCACGGGAGTCGCCGGCCAAGACCGGCAGCGTGATCTTTTATCATATCGACGGGACGGGCATCGCCCATTGGCAGATGGCGCGCATGCTGCTCGCGGGGCCCGATGGAGATATCAACTGGGACCGCTTGCCGCACGTGGCCGTTTACCGCGGGCATGCGGAGGATGTCTTGACGCCTTCGTCGAATGCCGGGGCGACCATGCACGCCTATGGCACGAAGGCGCCGCACGCCGCTTTCGGCACGGATAGCGAAGGGCGGCCGCCGCTGGCGCCGTCCGGTCGCCGCCGCAGCATCATGCAGGAGGCAAAAGCGCGCGGCCTGGCCACGGGTCTGGTCAACAGCGGCCACGCCGCGGAACCGGGTACGGCCGCATTCGTGACCAGTGTCCCCGCCCGGGACGCCTGCGAGGAGATCGCCGCGCAGTTGCTCGCCTCGGGGACTGATGTGCTGTTCAGCGGCGGGGAGAAGTGGTTTCTCCCGCAGGAAGCCACCGGGCGTCACGGCCGCGGCGAGCGCAAAGACGGCCGCGATTTGATCAAAGAAGCCGAGGCGGCGGGTTACCGCCTGGTTTTCACGCGCGAAGAGATGCTGGCCCTCCCGGCCGACGCGGGGAAAGTGCTCGGACTCTTTGCGCGCAGCGACATGTTCAATGCCGAGGCCGAGGAGATGCTCGCCGCCCAAGGCCTGCCCGCCTACGACCCGGAGGCACCGACCCTGGCGGAAATGACCGAGGTGTCTCTCCGCTTGCTCGGCGGGAGGCAATTCCTTCTCGTGGTCGAAGAGGAGGGGACGGACAATTTCGGCAACTGCAACAATGCGGCGGGCACTCTCGAGGCCTTGCGCCGGGCGGACGAGGGCCTCGGGGTGGCTTTGCACTATCTGGAGGAACATCCGGACACGCTGCTGCTCACCTGCGCGGACAGCGAGGCGGGAGGGCCGGATGTGGTGGGTTTGCGCGGGGCGAAGTATGAAATTGCGCTGCTCGAAACCGGCAAAGACTACAATGGCGCGCCGGTCGATGGCGCGGAGACAACACCCGAGGGCGGGCCGGCCAAGCCATTTGTCAGCGCGCCGGATCGCGCGGGCCGGACGCATGAGTTCGTCGTGGTCTGGGGGACGAAAATGGATTCAAGCGGCGGAATCGTCGCGCGGGCCGCGGGGCTCAATGCGGACAAGGTCCGCGGATCCTTCGACAACACGGCGGTCTATCCTTTGTTCTACGAGACGCTTTTCGGGGAACAGCCGTGAGCGGGTTTGCTGAGGTGGTGTGTCCGACCTGCCACGAAAGCTTTGCCGTGCCCGCGCCCGATTTGTCCGAAGTTCCCTGCGAGTGGGATTACGACTGCGAGGTTTGTTGCGCGCCGATGAGGATAGTTTTCAGTGCAGATGACGAAAGCTTCGTGGTGGCCGAAGCGCGGGGGTTAAGTGAGTAGATTCAGCGCTTCTTAACGCTAGCCGTCAGCAGTCGAGCCTTGGCTCGATTTGTTGGACGGCATGGTTCGATCTTTCCCTTTCGCTTTGATGAAGGCAGCGACGCAATACACCAGAAGAGCAAATGACGCGATACTTGCGGCAATCAATCCAGACCTGGTGGCTTTGACAAAGGTGCCCACCGTCTTGTCCGAGTCATTTAGGGCGACCCACAATTTATCTCCGTGGTCTCGCAGGCTCGCTGGATCATTCGACTTCATTGCGGCAGCATGCCACTCGAGAGCTTTCTTGCTGTAGGGAGCTGGATAATCAACGGACAGTGCCCTTGGCCCCAGGTAAGCGCAGACCGCCAGAACAGCCACCGATATGTAGATCGGAACCAGAAGGATCTTTCTGACTTTATTCATTTTGGTCTGATCGAACGCATATCATACGACAGTTCGTTGATATTGGGTTTTGCGACTTGTCGCATATTACTTGTAAGTGAGGGGCAGTTGTCAGGGTTTGGAGTGTTTCCAACTGAGTCAATCCAGAATCGTGTTTCTTCAGGGCCGAGGGGGCGAATGGGAAATAAAAAACCCGCGGCGCGGGCCGCGGGTTTTTGAAAGTTCAAGCCGCCGGATCAAGCAACGTGCTGCTTTTTGTTTTGGCAGGACGAATTGATCGGAACTTCGACGGGGGTGGCGCTGCGCGAGATGCGGTCGTTGGCGACCAGCCAGTTTTCCAATTCCTCGCCGCTGACGTCGGGCAACATGTGTCCGTCGACCACTAGGCACGGGGACAACGTTTGCCCGCTGCGTTGTTCCATCTCGGCGCGGTACTCCGGGCTTTTCAGGATGTCCTTCTCTTCGTAGGGAAGTTCGTATTTGGCCAGGATGGCGCGAACGCCATTGCTCCAGCCGCAGGTGGTCTTGAGGTAGGCGGTGATTTCCATAAGAGAAGAAAGTTGCGCGGGCGGCGCCGGTTGTCAACGCCGCCCGGCGGTAAGGGTTATTTCTTTTTGGCTTCGCCGGGGCGATATTCCTCGAGTTCGGCCGCTTCGAAGGCCTTGGCCAGCCCGACCATTTCCTCGCCGGAGCGCAAGGTGCTCTCCATGGCCTCGGACTCCTTGCGAAGAGCCTCTTCGCTGTAGTTGGCGGCTTTGATGGAAAGGCCGATGCGGCGTTCGACTTTGTCGACCTTGATGACGCGGGCTTCCACGTCGTCGCCGACTTTGATGACGTCTTTGACCTTGGCCACGTGTTCTTCGCTGAGTTGCGAGATGTGGACGAGGCCGTCGATGTCGTGCTCGAGGGAGACGAAGGCGCCGAAGTTGGCCAGTTTGGTGACTTTCCCTTTGACCAGATCGCCGATCTTGTAGAGGCGGTCGATTTCCTTCCACGGATCCTCGTCGAGCTGTTTGATGCCGAGAGCGATGCGTTGGTTGGCTTTGTCGATGTCGATGACCACGGCTTCGATCGCGTCGGCCTTTTTGAGGACTTCGCTCGGGTGGTTGATTTTGCGGGTCCAGCTGAGGTCGGAGACGTGGACCATGCCGTCGATGCCTTCCTCGAGTTCGACGAAGGCGCCGTAGGCGGTCATGTTGCGCACGGTGCCCTTGACCTGCTTGCCGATGATGTAGCGCTGTTCGATTTCATCCCACGGGTTGGGTTCGAGCTGGCGGACACCGAGGGAGATTTTCTGCTCCTCTTTGTTGACGCCGAGCACGACGGCTTCGACTTCCTGGCCGGCGGCGAGGACATCGGACGGACGCGTGATGCGCTTGGTCCAGGACAACTCGGAGACGTGGATGAGGCCTTCGACGCCGGGTTCGATTTCCACGAATGCGCCGTAAGGGACGAGGTTGGTGATTTTGCCTTTGACCTTGGTGCCGGTGGGGAAGCGCAGCTCGATCTTGTCCCAAGGGTTGTCGGTGGTCTGCTTGAGACCGAGGGAGACGCGTTCCTTGTCCTTGTTGATCTCGAGGACTTGGAGCTGGATTTCCTGGCCGACCTTGAGCAACTCGCTCGGGTGGGTGAGCCGGCCCCATGTCATGTCGGTGATGTGGAGAAGTCCGTCCATGCCGCCGAGGTCGATGAAGGCACCGAAGTCGGTGAGGTTCTTGACCGAGCCGGTGACGATCGAGCCGACCTGGGTGTTGGCCATGAATTCGTGGCGTTTCTCGCTGCGTTCCTGCTCGATGAGTTCGCGGCGGCTGAGGACGACATTGCGGCGGTCGTCGTTGAGTTTGACAATTTTGAAATCGTAGGTGTTGCCGACAAACTGGTTGAGGTCCTTCGGCGGGATGATGTCGATCTGGGAGGAAGGCAGGAACGCTTCGACGCCGATGTTGACCAGCAGGCCGCCTTTGACCACGGCTTTGACCCGGCCCTTGATGATGCCTTCTTTTTCAAAGACACCGCTGATTTTATCCCAGTTCTGGCGGTAGGCGGCTTTCTCCTTGGAGAGAATGACCATGCCCTCGTCATTTTCGAGCCGGACGAGCAGGACTTCGACTTCGTCGCCGACGGAGATTTCAGATGGATCGTCGAATTCGGCCGCGGGGATAGTGCCTTCGGATTTGTAGCCGATATCGACGAGAAATTCGCGGGGGCGAACTTCCAGGATGCGGCCTTTGACGATACTGCCTTCTTTGAAATGTTTGGTCGCCTTGGCGATCAGTTCTTGGACTTGCGTCATGATGATGGGCCCGCACCGACGGCACGGGAGCTTGTTTTTTGGATACCTCGGTTCCGGTTTTGGTTGCCGTTCCGGGGTCGGGGTTCCCTCTCGGGGCCGATCGGAACGGTCACGCAGCCTTACTCAAACGGCGGCGGAAGGCAAGCACCGATTGACTCCGTCGAAGCTGTAGCCGAAGAGCTTGATGTCTTTCGCGTAGGCTTGCGCAATCAAGTCGCGGGTTTCGTCCGTGTAAAAGACACGGTAATCCCGGCGGGATGAGGTGGCTTTGGCTGGCGGCAGTGCGGCCCGGATGCCGATGCGGCGGCAGACCTCCGCGAAGTCGTCCTCCAGCCTTTCGAAGTATCCGATGAAATCCACGATGAGCCGTCCGTCCGGTCCGACGACGTAGTCCGCCTGGTGGCGCATGCCCCCCTTTTTGCCGGTGCGGGCCAATTCCCAGCGGAGGTAAGCGTCGAATCCCCCGAGCTCGTTCACTTCGCGGCTGCGGCCGTGCTCGGTCTTGCGCAGCAGGTAAGTATGGCGCGAAACAAGACGGTCCCAGGGGTTGCGCACGAAGGCGAATTTGCACAGGCCGGCGTATACGGTCGGCGGCAGGCAGCAGCGCACTTTTTCCGCGGGCGCATGTTCGGAGAACTCGAGCTGGCGGTGGAGCCCGCCGGTGCGGTTGAGCGGTCCGAGCAGGCTGCCCAGGCGGCGCAGCTTGCTCCGTCCGGTCACCTTCATGAACGGACGCAGCGCGTGCTGGATATTGGATCCCGCCGCCTTGTCAATATGGACGAACATGAACGGCGGATCGTAGGAAACGAGCATGGCGCGGAGTGTGCGGCGCGGTCGGGCCGCGGGCAAGCGCGCGGAGCTGGATGGGGCGGGGCCGCGGTGTCATGCTTGCGGCATGGAACGTGCCCGTGCCGCGCGCTATGCCTTGACCGGACCGCCCGCGGACGTGGTGGCCTGCGGCGAAATCCTCCTTCTCTCGCCGGGGCCGGGCGAAGTGCGGGTGCGCATGATCTGCGCGCCGGTCAACCCGGCCGACCTCAACATGCTCGAGGGCAAATACGGCAACGCCCGGCCTTTGCCCGACACCCCGGGTAACGAGGGCCTCGGGGAGGTGACGGCGGCTGGCGACGGAGTCGACGCGAGCCTGGTCGGGCGGCGTGTTCTCGTCGGCAGCGAGGCGTGGCGCGCCCAAGGCAACTGGCCCGCCGCGGATCTCATCGCCGTCCCGCCCGGCCTCGATGACCGGCAGGCCTGCATGTTGCGGGTCAATCCGCCGACGGCCTGGCTCATGCTGCATCGTTTCGCCCTGGTGGACCCCGGCGCGTGGGTCGCGCAGAACGCGGCGACGTCCGGGGTGGGTCGCGCAGTCATCGAGATCGCGAAGGCCGGAGGATGGAAGACATTCAACATGGTCCGCCGACCCGAGGCGGCCGCCGGGCTGCAAGCGCTCGGGGCCGACGCCGTGGCGGTCGATGGTCCGGAGTTCGCGGAACAGGCGCGCATCTTGCTCTCCGGCGCGCGTCCACAACTTGGTTTGAACGCCGTGGGCGGCGCGTCGGCCACGCGCTTGGCCGGTCTGCTGGCCGACAGGTCCCCGTTGGTTACCTACGGTGCGATGAGCCGCGAGGCGCTCAAGGTGCCCAACGGGTTCCTTATTTTCCGCGACCTCGTTTTCCGCGGGTTTTGGCTCGCGCGCTGGTTGCGCGGGGCCGCCGCGGGCGAGCGGGCGGAAGTTTATGCCGGGATTTTCCGTCTGGCCGCCGCGGGCGCCTTCGCGCCGCGGGTGGCGGCGGAATTCCCCTTGGAAAAGGTGAAAGACGCCGTTGCCGCGTCCGGCCTCGACGGCAAGGTGCTGCTGATCCTCGGCGACTGAAACGTTTCGACATCATCCGTCCGCGACGCTAACCAATGAGTTTTCCGCATGAGCGCCCCGCATCTTGATGTCCGCTACGTCGCCGACTTGGTCCGTCTGGGTTTGAGCGACGGGGAAATCGCCGAGTTGCAACCGCAGCTCGACCACGTGTTGTCCTACATCGAGCAGCTCAACGAAGTGGACGTGGAGGGCATCGAGCCCACGGCCCACGCTTCGGCGGTTTACAATGTCTTCCGCGCGGATGTCCCCCGCGACGGCTTCACGCAGGAGCAGGCCACGGCCAACGCCCCGCATTCCGGCAGCGGGCTCTTTATCGTGCCCAAGGTGGTCGAAGGTTGATGGATCTCGCGGGACTCACCATTGCCGGGGCGCGCCGCATGCTGCAGGCCGGCGAGCTGTCGCCCGTCCAACTCCTCGACGCGGTCAATGCCGCCATCGAAAGCACCGACCCGCGCATCGGCGGATATCTTTCGCGCGATTACGCGCGCGCCCGGGCCGCGGCGGAGAAGGCCGACACCTCGCTGCCGCTCGGCGGGATTCCCATTGCGATCAAGGATGTGATCAATGTCCAAGGCGAGCCCTGCACCTGTGCCTCGCAGATTTTGCAGGGCTACACCGCGCCCTACGACGCCACGGTCATCGCCAAACTGAGGGCGGCGGGGGCGATTCCTTTCGGACGGACGAACATGGACGAATTCGCCATGGGATCGTCGACCGAAAATTCTTCCATCCAGATCACCCGCAACCCGCACGATCCCGGTCGCATTCCCGGCGGATCGAGCGGCGGATCGGCGGCGGTGGTCGGGGCGAACGAGGCGCTGGCTTCGCTCGGGTCCGACACGGGCGGCTCCATCCGTCAGCCTGCCGCCCTCTGCGGCTGCGTCGGGCTCAAGCCGAGTTACGGTCGCGTCTCGCGTTACGGCCTGGTGGCGTTCGCTTCCTCGCTCGACCAGATTGGTCCGTTCACCCGCACCATCGAGGACGCCGCGCTCGTGCTGCAGGCCATCGCGGGCCACGACCCGCTGGACTCGACCTCGCTCGACGTGCCGGTCCCGGATTATTCCGCCGGGCTCAACGATGGTGTCGCCGGCATGAAGCTCGGTGTGCCCAAGGAATATTTCGTCGAGGGGATGGATCCTCAGGTCGAGGCCCGTGTGCGCGAAGCGATCGAGGTTTACCGCGGACTCGGCGCCGAGATCGTCGAGGTATCCCTGCCGCACACCAAATACGCGGTGGCCGACTACTACATCATCGCCACGGCGGAGGCTTCGGCCAATCTGGCCCGTTTCGACGGCGTGCGCTACGGCAAGCGCGCCGAGGCTCCGCGCGACCTGGCCGACCACTACGGACGCACCCGCGGCGAGGGCTTCGGCAAGGAAGTGAAGCGTCGCATCATTCTCGGCACCTACGTGCTGAGCAGCGGTTACTACGACGCCTACTACCTGCGCGCGCAGAAGGTGCGCACCTTGATCCGCCGCGATTTCGAGGAGGCTTTCGAAAAAGTCGACGGGCTTCTCTCCCCGACCTCGCCCGTCCCGGCCTTCAAGATCGGCGAGCGCATGGCCGATCCGCTGCAGATGTATCTGTCCGACATCTTCACCATCGCGGCGAACCTCGCCGGCATCTGCGGGGTGAGCATTCCTTGCGGCATGGCGCAGACGGACGGCAAAGCGTTGCCGGTCGGCCTGCAGATCATGGCCCCCGCCTTCGAGGAAGCGCGCCTTTTGCGCATCGCGC
>JBBECM010000088.1:0-15551 GCA_040881855.1 Chthoniobacterales bacterium
AGCGGACGGAGACCTGCGTTTTGGCATCGGGGCGGAGCCACGGGGCTTTGCCGCTCTTGCGAATCTTGGTCAGTTCGCGCCCGAGGCGGTGGGCGAACATGATGGGGGCGGGCATCAACTCCGGCGTTTCGTTGCAGGCGTAACCGAACATGAGGCCCTGGTCGCCGGCGCCCTGCTCGGAGGTCTTTTTGCCTTTGGCTTTCTTCGCGTCGACGCCCTGCGAGATATCCTGGCTCTGCTGGGTGATCGCTTTGGTGATGATGACTTTGTCGGCATGGAAAACGTCGTCGTCGTTGACGTAACCGATTTCCCCGATGGCTTGGCGCACGATTTTTTCGAAATCGAATTTGGCATCGGTGGTGATTTCACCGGCCAGCACCACCATGTTGCTCTTGACCAGCGTTTCGCAGGCCACGCGGCTTTTCTTGTCTTGGGTCAGGCACGCGTCGAGGACGGCGTCGGAGATGGTGTCACAAACCTTGTCGGGGTGGCCTTCGCCGACCGACTCGGAGGAAAAAATGTAGTCAGAGGTCATGGGAATTGAGAGTTTAAGTAGGTATCGGGCCGGACTGGTCACCGATCGCTTTATCACGTGACGCATCATCATATCATGATATTTTGATGCGTCTATCCGAAAAATGCAGGGCACCCTAAAAATTCTCAAGCTCCTTTCCGACCCCACCCGGCTGCGGATTTTGCGGCTTTTGGGGCAGGAGGAGCTGACCGTGGCGGAGTTGCAGCTCATTTTGGGGACGGGTCAGTCCCGGACCAGCGCCCATCTGGCCCAACTGAAGGCGGAAGGTCTGCTCTCTGACCGGCGGGCTGGAAAAAACATCTACTATTCGCGCGGCGGTGCGGTCCCGGCAGCCATTGCCGAACTGATCGAGCGCGGTGGCGAGGAATTGCCGGAGGCTGGAGAGGACGACGCGGCGGTCAAGCTGGCCTTGCTCAGGCGGCAGGATAAAGCGGGCGAATATTTCAACCAACTGGCGGGGAAATTCGGCCGCACTTATGTCCCCGGGCGGTCATGGCGGGCCTTGGCCCACGGCTTGTTGCGGCTCTTGCCGCCCATGACCATCGCCGACCTCGGGGCGGGCGAAGGGACGCTTTCGCAGCTCTTGGCCCGAACCGCGAAGAAAGTGATCGCAGTGGACAATTCGGCGGCCATGGTTGAATTCGGATCGAAATTGGCCTCCGAGCACGGCTTGAAGAATTTGGAATACCGTCTGGGCAGCATCGACGATCCGCCGATCAAAGCGGGCACGGTCGATCTCGCCTTGTTCAGTCAGGCCCTGCACCACGCGGCCAGCCCGGGGAAGGCCCTGGTGGCAGCGCACAAAATTCTCAAACCGGGCGGACGTCTCATGGTGCTCGACTTGCTGAGCCATTCTTTCGAACAGGCCCGCACCCTTTACGCGCACGTCTGGCTCGGATTTTCCGAGGTAGAACTGGTGCGCCTCATCGAGAAGGCAGGATTCAAAGAAGCGGAGGTTTCCGTGGTCAGCCGGGAGAGCAAAGCCCCGCACTTTCAGACACTTCTGGCCACCGCGCGGAAGTAGGTTCCGATCGGAGGGTGGCAATGGGCTATGGCCCGGGGCGCTTCCGGCGCTGTCAGTTGGACGGTTTGTCCTCGAACCTCACGCGCGGCGCATCGCGCCAGAGGGACTCGAGGTCGTAGAATTCGCGTTTGTCCGGTTGGAAGATGTGGATGATCACCCCGTGGTAATCGAGGACGACCCACTGGCTGGCGGGGCAGCCGTCGGAATGGGCGGTCAATCCGAGATTGTCGCGCAGTTTTTCCCGGATCTCCGAGCCGATGGCTTTGAGGTGCGGATCGCTCGTGCCGGTGCAGATGACGAAGTAATCGGCGAAGCTCGAGACTTTGCGCAGGTCGATGATGCGGATGTCTTCCGCTTTTTTGTCCGAAGCCGCGTGTGCGGCGGCGAAGGCGATGGTTTCGGAGTCGGGTATCACGCGGGACGGTAAAGACGGTGAGAGGCGATGTAATCGCAGACCGGGGCCGGGGTCAAATAACGGATGCTGCGTCCGGCCGCGACGCGGGCCCGGATATCGGTCGAAGAGAGATCGATGAGACGGCGGACAACGGGCCAATCGCGCGCCGTGTCATGACCGGCGCGATCGAGCACGGCGATGATGGCGAGGCGCCGGATTTCGTCCGGCTCGCGCCAGGTTTCGAATTTCGCCACATTGTCCGCGCCGATGAGGAGGGTGAATTTTTCGTCGGGGCGGACGGAGCGGAGTTCGCGCAGGGTTTCCACGGTGAAACTCGGCGACGGGCGGTGCAGTTCGAGGTCGCAGGCCGCGAAGCCGGGTTCATTTTCGATGGCAAGTCGCAGCATGGCCAAGCGGTCCTGCGCGGTGGCCGGTTTGGTCCCCGTCTTGTGCGGCGACATGTTGGCCGGGATGAAAAGAATGCGATCGAGACCGAGTTCCTCCAGGGCGGCGCGGGCCAGGATGAGGTGCCCGTGATGGATCGGGTCAAAGCTGCCGCCGAAGATGCCGGTGTGCATGGGGGAAGTGTAGCGGTCGTAGCGGGTAGGGTAGAAGCGGCATCTTGCCGCTTGTGATCATGGATAAGTGGCGGGGACGCCGCTTCTACTTCTAGCCCAAACGCGGGAGCGCGGCGCCGCCTCCGAGCTCGAGGGGGAAGCCGAGGATCTGGCGACGCAGGAGATCGAGCGCGGCAGAGGTCGTCATGTATTTGAACGTCGGACGATCGACCGGGAAGCAGCAGCGGCGGACGGTGGTCGGATGTCCCTCGGCGGCGAGGCCGATGAACACCGTGCCGACCGGTTTGGCTTCGCTGCCCCCGCCGGGTCCGGCCATACCGGTGGTGGAGAGCGCGAAGGTGCTGCCGGCCGCGCGGCGGGCGCCTTCGGCCATGGCGACGGCCACGGGCCCGCTCACCGCGCCATGCACGGCGAGCAAATCGGCCGGCACCCCGAGGGTTTGCTCTTTGGCTAGGTTGGCGTAGGTCACGTAGCCGGCGAGAAAAACTTCCGAGGCGCCGGGGACGTCAGTGAGGCGCCCGGCCAGATTGCCGCCGGTGCACGACTCGGCGACGGCGACGGTGAGGTGTTGGCTGCGCAGGAGGTCGATGACCGACTTTTCCAGCGTGTCGCCCCGCGAGTAAATCCATTGGCCGAGTTCGGCCATGATGGCGTGCTCGACCGCATCGAGCGCGGTGCGGGGGCCGATGAGGCGGAAATCGACTTCGGACGGACGCGCGCAGTAGCCGACTACGAGGTCGCCGCGGGCTTCGATACTTTGGCCGATGCGGGCCTCGACCTGGCTCTCGCCGATCCCGGTGAGCCGGTAGATGCGGCGCTCCTGCGCGGCGCTTCCCGGCAGGGCGGCGCGCAAGATCGGCAGCAAGTGATCCGCGACCATGGGGTGCAGTTCGCGGGGCGGTCCGGGCAAAAGAAAAAGATGCCGCGCGCGGTGCGAGCCGAGCGTGGAGGCTGCGAAGTAAAGCCCGGGGGCGGTGCCATGGTGGTTGGGGAGCACCTGCGCGCCGCGGGGGACCTCGGCTTGGCGTCCGACATTGTCGGCCATGGGCAAACCACGGCGCGCGAAACGCTCGCGGATGGCGCCAAGGATGGTGTCGTCCATCACCATGGGCAAACCGAGCAGTGCGGCGGCCGCGTCGCGGGTCATGTCGTCGGAGGTGGGACCGAGCCCGCCGGTCGTTATGACAATCTCGGCGCGGCCGAGCGCGTCACGGAGCGCCTCGCGCACGGGCGGTCCGTCCGGAACGCAGACCTGGCGGGCGATGGTGATGCCGAGAGGGGCGAGTTCCCCGGCCAGCCAGTCGAGGTGTTTGTTGCGGACGAGTCCGAGGAGGAGTTCGGACCCGGTGTTGATCACCTCCGCCTGCATCAGCGTTGGCAGAGGAGGTGGCTCCAGCGTTTGACGCGGGCGTAGAGCGGGGCTTGGTCGCGGCGGTGGTAGACGTAGAGGAGATTGGCCAGGATGCGGACCAGCATCTGGCGCGGGGCGGCCGGGGCGAGATGCCAGTCTTCGAGGCGCTGGTTTTGCCGGCGGAGGATTTCCTCGCAGTCGCGGCGCCCGAGCACGCGGCCCTGATGAAAGGGGTCGAAGAGCACGCTGCCGTGGCGGGCGAGGAAATGTCCGGGCAGGTTGACACCTTCGACCGGCCAACCGGCGCGTATGCCGACCAGCATGTAGACCAAGGTGAGGCTGACGGGAATGCCCTTGCGTGAATCGAGAACGCAGGGCAGAAGCGAGTTGCGGTCGTTGTAGTAGTCGTCGGTGTTGCCGACGAAGACAAGTTCGCCGGCCAGGAAGTCGGTCATGATGTCCACCCGGTGCCGGTCGCCCGAAGCACGCCGCAGGCGGCGGGCCAGTTCCACGCCCCAGGCGTCGAGGCGCTGACGGTAGGGCGCGGCCTCAAACCCCCGGAGCAGCGCGGCGGCGAGCAACCAGCAGGCTTCTTCGAGGTCGGACGCGTCGCCGAAGAGCGGGCAGAGCATCTCGAAGCGGTCGAGGGCTTCGTTTTGCATGACCTCGTGCAGCACGTCGCGGGCGTGGAGGGCGGCCAGCGGGTTGTCGCAGCCCGCGAGATCGCGCAAGTCGGCCAGGTTGGCCGGCCCGTCGGAGGCCAGCTGGTCTTTGACCAACCGGACAGTCTGCTCGTCGTCGTCGGCAAGCAGGCGAACGAGGGCGTCTTTCTGCGGATACATGGCTCCTAATAAGGGGAATTAAGCAGTTTACCGTCCGATGGCAAGCCGCGTCGGGGTTGGCGGCTTGTCACCGGGGCCGGCCTGCGCGATGTTCACGCGTCATGAAACGGTCCGGTTGCGTCCTTCTCTTTGTCTTTCTTGCCCTCTGCGCGAGTTTGTTTTTCAACCTTGTGCTCATGGCCCTGCTCGGCACGGGCGGGGCCGAGGCGGTGGCCTCGCGCGGATTCATGCCGGCGCTCCAAGAAATCACGGTCGAGGAGGGCGCGGTCGGGGCCGGCAGGATCGCGGTTATTCCGGTGCAGGGCATCATTTACACCGACGACCAGACGGAGTGGGGGACGTCGATGGTGGATGACATCAAGGGGGCGTTGCGGGCCGCGATGGACGACGACAGCGTCAAGGCGGTCGTGCTCGCGGTCAATTCTCCCGGCGGCGAGGTCACGGCCTCGGACATCATCTATCACGAGGTGCTCAAGGTGCAGAAAAAGAAACCGGTTGTCGTGGCCATGACTTCGCTCGCGGCCTCCGGCGCCTACTACATCGCCTGCGCCGCCGATTGGATCGTGGCCAACGAGACGACTTTCACCGGGAGCATCGGCGTGATCATCCAATCGCTCAACTATCAGGGTCTGTTCGACAAAGTGGGTCTCGACGCGGTGGTTTTCAAGAGCGGGAAATTCAAGGACATGTTGAGCGGATCCCGTCCCATCACCCCCGAGGAACAGGCCTATGTCGAAGGAATGGTCATGCAGGTCTACGATCGTTTCCTCGGCATCGTCTCGCGCTCGCGCAACCTGCCGGCCGAGAGCTTGCGCGACACATTCGCCGACGGGCGGATCATCACGGGCAAAGACGCGAAGAAAGCGGGCTTGGTCGACCAGATCGGGTATGTCGAGGACGCTTATGACAAAGCGCGCGCCCTGGCCGATGCGCCCGATGCGGGCGTCATTCGCTACCACTCGGGGATCAATATCCAGCGCCTCTTGCGCTGGCTCGGAGCCGGGGCGCAGTCGAAAGTGCAAGTGCAGCTCGACGGTGCACCACGCTTCCAGCTCCAGCCCGGGCAGGCTTACCTGCTGCCGGAATTTTACGCGTGGTGAGCGGCTTGCCGGCTTTGGCGGCGCTGGCGCTGCTCGTCGGGCTCACCGCGGTGAGCCTGCGCTTTTACCTGCCGCTGGCCGGACGCGTTTTCGTCCGCGGTGAGGGACAAGTCGGCGACTCATGGGTGGGGGTGATCGATGCCGTGGCCGCGGCGGTGTTGGTCGCCTGGTTTGCCCTCATGGGGCGCGATGCCTTGACCGAGCAGGGCGAACGCACGGTGGAATTCGGGCACCTCGTTTCGGGCGCGGCAGTCTACGCGTCCATCGTCATTTTTCTCGCCGGCCTGCTCGTCTACCGCAACCACCGGTTGTCGGATGTTTTCGGGTTCGGGTCTGTCGGTTTCGCCCGTGCCCTCGGCCGCAGTCTCCTCTGGCTGGCGGCCGCTTATCCGCTCCTCATGCTCGTGCAGGCCATGGTTTACGGCGCGGCCGGCGGCGAGATGAGCCCGCAGGAAGTGGTGGAATTCCTGGAGAATGCGGACACCCCGCGCGACCGTCTCGCCGTGCTGGTCATGGCCGTGGTGGTCGCGCCGGTCGCGGAGGAAATGATTTTCCGCGGCTACCTTTATCCGGTGGGGAAAAAATATTTCGGTGCTTTTGCCTCGATGGCGGCGACCAGCCTGCTTTTCGCCGTTTTGCACGGTCACATGGGGTCCCTCCCTGCACTTTTCACCCTCGCGATGTGCCTCGGTCTGGCCTACGAAAAATCCGGAACGCTCCTCGTCCCGATGATCATGCACGCGGTTTTCAACGCCATTTCGGTCACGGCAATTCTCTTTTTGCTGTGAAGCAGACCGGCGAGGACGCGCTGGTCGCGAGGCTGCAACGCGCCTTGCACGGTCGCCGACGCGGAGTGGTCGCGGGCATCGGGGACGACTGCGCGGCCGTGGAGGGTCCGGGTCGCGGCTTGCTCTTGCTCAAGACCGATTGCGTGGTGGAGGGACGGCACTTCGCCCCGGATGATGCCGCCCCGGCGGTCGGCTGGAAGGCGGCATGCCGCGCGGTGAGCGATCTGGCTGCCTGCGGCGGAACGCCCGCCCATGCGCTGGTCACCTGCGTGGTGCGGCCGGGGCAAACCAAGCGCTGGCTTGACGGTGTGTATCGCGGACTGGCCAAGGCCGGGCGCGAATTCGGATTCGATGTGGTCGGGGGCGAGTTGGCGCGGACCGACGGGCCGGCGGTGATTTCGGTGGCCATGACGGGCACGGTGGCGCGGCGCGACTTCGTCCGACGGTCGGGCGGACGACCCGGCGATGTGCTTTTCGTCACCGGTGTGCTCGGCGGTTCACTCTCATCGGGCTGGCACCTGCGGTTCCGTCCGCGCCTGGATGAAGCGCTTTGGCTGGTGGCGAATTACCGCGTGCGGGCCATGATGGATTTGAGCGACGGGCTGGCATCGGATTTGCCGCGTCTGGCCCGGGCCGGCCGGACGGGATTTGTCCTCGATCCGGCCAGCCTGCCGCGTCGCCGCGGGGCGACGGTGGCGCAGGCGCGGGGCGACGGCGAGGATTTCGAATTGCTTTTTGCGCTCGCGCCGCGCGATGCGGACCGGCTGGAAAAATCGTGGGGCAAGCGATGGCCCAAGGTTCGCTTGACCCGCATCGGTCATCTCGCCGGAGCCGGCACGCACGAGGGTTTGGGCCGCGCACCGGGCTACGATCATTTTGCCTGATGGAAGTGGAGGCCTTCATCTTCGACATCGGCAATGTGCTGGTGTGTTTCGAGGCGGGGAAGGCGGAGCGGACGCTGGCAAAGTTGGGCGTCATGCGTCCCGATCTTGCGTCGCTCGCCTTGCTCGGACACCGCTACGAGGCCGGGGCGGTGGGCCGGACCGAGTTTCTCGCCTCGCTGCGCGAGGCGCTGGGAGGCGGGTTGTCTGATGACGTGCTGGCCAGCGCGTGGCAGGAAATTTTCGAGCCCAACGAGCCGATGCGGGAATTGGTCGAACAACTGCACGGACGTTATCCGCTCTACCTGCTCTCGAACACCAATTGTCTGCACCACGAGTATCTGGTGCGCGAATACCCGGTCTTCGGGAAGTTCACCGACGGCGTGTTTTCCTACCGGGCGGGGATGATGAAACCGGAGCACGGCATTTTCCAGCTGGCCATCAAGCAATTCGGAGTGCGCCCGGCGGCCACGATCTATCTCGACGACCTGACGGCCAATGTCGAAGCGGCACGCGGGGCGGGTTTGCGGGCCTTCGTCTACCGGCACGAGGCGCATGACGATCTGGCCCCCACCTTGCGGGCGCAAGGCGTGCAATGCGTTTGACTTGAACCGGTCCGGATTTACCCTCTCGCCCAGTGAAAGAGACGTTCGCGCAGCTGCAGGAAATTTATCACCGTCCGTTTTTCGATCTCATCCAAGACGCCCGCCGGATGCATCAGAAGCACTGGCCCGGGCGCGAGGTGCAGCTCTGCACGCTCCTGAGTATCAAGACCGGTGCGTGCAGCGAGGATTGCGGTTATTGCTCGCAAAGCGCGCACCACAACACGGATCTCAAACCGCAGCCGCTCATGAGCACGGAGGAGATTCTCCCCCATGCGCGCGCGGCGCGGGAAAACGGCTCCACGCGGTTCTGCATGGGCGCGGCTTGGAAGGGCGTGCGTGAAGGCGACCGGCGTTTTGAATCCGTCCTCGAGACCATCCGTGAGGTCAGCAAGCTCGGCATGGAAGTCTGCGTGACGCTCGGACAGCTCGGCGACGCCGAGGCCAAGAAGCTCAAAGAGGCCGGGGTCACCGCCTACAATCACAACATCGACACCTCGCCGGAATACTACGCGAACATCGTCAGCACCCACACCTTCCAGGATCGCCTCAACACGATCGGCGCCGTGCAGCGCGCCGGTATGCAAGTCTGTTGCGGCGGGATCCTCGGGATGGGTGAATCGGTCGACGACCGTCTGCGCATGCTCGAGGTGCTCTGCAATTTCGACCCGCCGCCGGAAAGCGTGCCGATCAATTGTCTCGTCGCCGTCCAAGGCACGCCGCTGGAAGACGCGGCGCCGGTGGAAATTTTCGAACTCGTACGCATGATCGCCGTCGCCCGCCTTGTGCTGCCCTTGTCGAAGATCCGTCTCTCCGCCGGACGCACCTCGCTGAGCAAGGAAGGTCAGGCGCTCTGTCTCTTCGCCGGGGCCAATTCCATTTTCTACGGCGACAAATTGCTGACCACGCCAAACCCCGGGGAAAACGAGGACCTCGATTTGCTCGGGACCTTGGATCTCTCCCCGCTGGCTCCGCATTCGCCGGCGGGTCTGCCGGTGGCCTGATTCACTCCGCCAGCGCCTCAAGGTGCGCCGCGACACCCGTGGTCATGCCCTCTTTGCTGTAACCGCCTTCGAGGACCGATACGATGCGTTCGTGGCCTTGCTCGCGGGCCATTGCGCGGACCTTGCGCGTCAATTCCCCGTAGACTTCGCTCGACCAGCCGAGTTGTCCGAGCGGATCGGCTTCATGGGCGTCGAAGCCGGCCGAGATGATGACCAACTCCGGACGGAACCGGCGGAAAGCCTCCGCAAGTTGCCGGTCGAAGGCTTGCCAAACCGCACGGTCACCGCTCCCCGCGGCCAACGGCACGTTGAGGGTGAATCCCTCGCCGTCCGCGGCCCCGGTGTTCTCCGCCGCACCGCTCGGGCCGGGATAGAATGGATATTGGTGCGTGGAGAAAAAGAAAACCGACGGATCTTCGTCGAAAATTTCCTGTGTCCCGTCGCCATGGTGCACGTCCCAGTCGATGATCATAACGCGGCCGATGCCGTGCTTTTGCTGCGCGTAGCGGGCGGCGATGGCGGCATTGCCGAAGAGACAGAATCCTTTGGCGCCGTCCGGCATGGCATGGTGACCGGGCGGGCGGACGGCGGCAAAGGCGTTGCGGGCGTGTCCGGTCAGGACCGCATCCACCGCGGTGAGGGTTGCGCCGACCGCGCGCACGGCGGCGTCATAAGATCGCCGTGAGATCGGGTTGTCTGAGCTTTCCCCTGTCAATTCCTTCCCGTTCTCGCACGCGGAACGGAGCGATGCGACGTAGTCCGGATGATGAATCTTGGCGATCCACGGCAGTGGATCGATGTCCGGATCCGGCGCCACGCGGGTCAGGGTTGTCCCCAAGGGGACAGCATCCAGATGCGCGGTGAGCCAGCGGAGGCGATCGGCGCTTTCGGGAAAACCGGCTCCCGTGTCGTGCTCGAGAAAGAGCGGATCATAAACAAAAGCCGTATTGGCCGGGTTGACCGGAGCAGTCATGCCGCTGGTCATGGTGTGCGCCGCGGTCCAGGCGACCAATGCAAAAAGACGCGGTGATCTCACGACTTTCGGCCGGCACGTTCGCCCGGCTCGGGTTTGATCCGCCACCATCCGGCGAGGACGCTGCCGAGCACCGAGTGGCAGACGCTCGAAAGGGCGGACGGCACGGCGGTGAGGGGATTGGCCGCGAAATGAGTCCGCGCCAGCACGGCGCCGAGTCCGGAATTTTGCATGCCGACCTCGATCGACACCGTGCGGGCGGTGGTGCGGTCGAAGCCGCTCGCCCGGCTGAGCGCATAGCCCAGAGCGAAGCCACCGGCATGCAGGAGAAACACGGCGAGCAGCAGTTGCCGGCCGTGGATAAAAATATCCGGCGCGTTTTGTCCGACGATGCTGCCCACGATCATGCTGATGAGCAGGACCGAGACAAGCGGGCCGGCGGGCAGCACGAAATGCGCGATTTTCGGTGCTTTGTGGTGGAGGAGCAGCCCGAGGAGCACCGGTGCGAGCACAACCTGGGCCGTGGTCAGGAACATCCCGGTGGCGTCGACCGGCACATAGGCCCCGGCCAGTTTTTCGGTCAGGATCGGCGTGAGCACCACGGCAGCGAGTGTCGAGCAGGTGGTCATGACCACGGACAGCGCCACGTTGGCCCGGGCGAGGAAGGCGACGACGTTGGAGGCTGTGCCGCCCGGGCAGCAGGCCACGAGGATCAGGCCCACCGCGAAGTCGGCCGGGAGGGCCAGCATTTTGGCCACCGCCCAGCCGAGCAGCGGCATGATGGTGTATTGCGCGGCGAACCCCAGCCCGACGGCACGGGGCATGCGGGTGACCGCGCCAAAGTCCCGCACATCGAGGGTCAGTCCCATGCCCAGCATGACCACAGCCAGACCCCAGACGATCCACGGTCCGCTGAACCAGGTGAAAAGCGGGGGGTGCCACAAAGCCAGCAGGGTGGCGGTCAGGACCCATGCGGGGAACCAGTTGGCGGCGGCGGCGAGCAGGCGTTGCATGGGGGAAGCATGACGCCTTCTTCCGGTCCGGTTTGACAATGAAAAACGGCACGGTTTACTGCTGGGGTCAGACCCTATGAACCTGACCTATTACGGACACTCCTGTTTCGGCGTCCAGGTGGACGGCACCCATCTGCTCTTCGATCCCTTCATCACGGCCAACCCGAAAGCTGCGGGGGTCGACGTCGACAAAATCCCCGCCGACTACATCCTCGTCTCGCACGGGCACTTCGATCATGTCGATGACGTTGCGCGCATCGCCAAACGAACGGGGGCCACGCTCGTTGCCAATTTCGAAATCGTCCAATGGTTCGCCAAACACGGCGTGGAAAAAGCCCACGGCATGAATCTCGGCGGCGCATGGGAGTTTCCTTTCGGCCGCGTCAAAATGACCGCGGCCACGCATTCGAGCAGCATGCCCGACGGAAGTTACGGCGGGAATCCGGCGGGCTTCCTCGTCGAAACCAAGCAGGGCCATTTCTACTATTCCGGCGACACGGCCCTGACCCGCAACATGAAGCTCATCGGCGACAGTGCCTCGCTCAAGTTAGCCGTGCTCTGCATCGGGGACAACTTCACCATGGGTCCGGAGGACGCCGCGCGGGCCGCAACCTTCCTCGAGGTCAAAGACGTGATCGGTGTCCACTATGACACCTTCCCGCCCATCGAGATCGACAAGAAGGAGGCGGTGCGCGAGTTCGCCGCGCGCGGACTCAATCTCCATCTCCTCCCGGTCGGCGGGTCGAAGGACTTTTGATCCTAATCCTCGAGGATCCCGTCCGCGGCAAGTGATCCGCGGGAAGCGCGGAAGACTTCGCGGCTGACCGGATAGCCGGCCGCCCGGTTGAGGCGGAGCAAGTCCGCGGCTTCGGCCGGCGGAATCGTCCCGCCGGCCCGCGGATAAAGCGCGATGGTATTGCGGTCGGGAATGATGACATGGAAACCGGGGCCGAGGAGCGGTTCGAAGCGGTCGTAGAAGGCGGGGGCGAGAGCCAGCGCCGGCAAGAGCGGATCGCCGCCCTTGATGAGGATCCGGTCGATCACGCGGTGGCGGTCGCGGCGGATCTGCACATCGGCGGCGCGCAACCAGGCATCGCCCCGGTCTGCGGCCAGCGCGGCCGCTTGGCGCCACGCGGCCTTGGTCGTGGCGTATTCAAATTCGTCGTAACCCCGATGCCGCGCCGCGGCGACAATGGCGGTTTGCGAGCCGGGGATGTTTTCATGCTGCGCGGGCCGCTCGTAGGAAGGGATCACGGTGAGACGCCAACCTTGGTCCGCGGTCTCGCCGGCACGGGCCAACGAGGCGGCAGCCAGCAGCGCGAAAAAAGCGCGCTTGCCGTAGCGGCGGGGTCTGGTAGCGGTCATCGTCGATGATTACGTATTTGGATGGCGTGCTGCGCGAGGTCCTGCCCACGCAGGTGGTGGTCGAGGTGCACGGGGTAGGTTACGAGGTTTTGATCCCGCTCTCCAGCTACGATCGTCTGCCGCCGCCCGGGCAACCGGTGCGGCTCCTGACCCACTTGCAGGTGCGGGAGGACGCCCACATTTTGTTCGGCTTTGCCTCGACGGAGGAGCGGGATCTTTTCCGTCTTTTGCTCACCCGGGTCAGCGGGGTCGGACCGAAGTTGGCCCTCGCCGTGCTCAGCGGCATGGATGTGATGCGCTTCAAGGCCGCGGTGGTCGATTCGGATATCGCCTCGATCGCCAAAATCAGCGGGTTGGGCAAAAAGACGGCCGAGCGGATCGTTCTCGAGTTGAAAGACAAACTCGGGGTCGCCGCGGCGTGGGAAGCGGCCAGTGCGGACAAAGCGCCTTCGCCCGAAGCCCGCGCGGCCAATGATGCGGTGCTGGCCCTCATCGCGCTCGGCTACAAGCAGGTCGACGCGGCCAAGTCGGTGCGTGAGGTGGCGCAGAAAAACAAAGAGGCGGGGACCGAGGAATTGGTGCGCTTGGCGCTCAAGGGGTTGGTGTGATGCTTGGAATAATCCGTTCCCGGGGAATCGTCGGCGGGAACGCCGACCTTACAAGATGGAGCAGCGCCGTCCCCGGCGCCGGTCGTTTTTCTGCAATGGCGATATGACCACGGATTCCGAACGCCTTGCCCGCGCCGAGCGCGTCCGCGCAGCCCTGCCGCCGGGCGGACTTTTTGCCGGCAAGGAATGGCGGATTGCGCCCGAGCCGTTCGTCTTGCCCGCGGGGATGGACAAGGAATTGGAGAAACTCGGATTCCGTCTGCGCAAGTTCACCGAGGCGTGCAACTTGCTCTACCGCCTGAGCGTATCGGGCAAACGTCCGGCGTGGATCGCGGAGCTGCTCGATCGGGGTAAGCCGCACGAGTTGGTCGGGTTGGCGCGGTCAAAAGCGATCGCCGGCGAAGTGCCGCGTGTGTTGCGTCCGGATGTGATCTTGACCGAGGATGGCTTCACCATTGCCGAGTTGGACAACGTGCCCGGCGGGATCGGCCTCACGGCGTGGCTCAACGAGGTCTATCTGGCCGAAGGTTTCGCCGTGCTGGGCGGCCGCGGCATGGATGACGGATTCCGTGCGATGATGGACGGCGGGGATATCGTCATTTCCGAAGAGGCTGCCGATTACCGTCCGGAAATGGAATGGATGGCCGCGCGGGCCGGGGCGCGGGTCGTTGATGCATCGCGGTTACCGGGCGACTTGCGTGCGAATGTTTACCGGTTTTTCGAGTTGTTCGATTTGCCGAATATCCCCGGCGCGATGGACCTCCTGCGGGAGGTGGCCGACGGGAAACGCCTTATGTCGCCGCCGCCCAAGCCATGGATCGAGGAAAAGTTGTGGTTTGCCCTGTTCTGGTTGCGTCCGCTGGCGGATTTCTGGCGCCGCGAACTGGGCGACAAGCATTTTGCTGCACTGCAAAAAGTGATCCCGCGCACCTGGCTGATGGACCCGCAGCCCTTGCCGCCGAGCGGCGTGTATCCGGGCTTGGAGATCCAGAGCTGGGAGGAATTGAAAAAGTTCAGCCAGCGCGAGCGTGAGCTGGTCATCAAGATCAGCGGATTTTCCGAGCTGGCTTGGGGATCGCGAAGCGTGAAGGTCGGACAGGATCTTTCCCACGAGCACTGGGCGAAGGCGATCGACGACGCGCTCGCCGGTTGGAGTGGTTGCCCGTGGATTCTGCAGCGATTCCATCCTGCGCGTGTCGTGGAAATGGATTATGCGGGCGGCGACCAGATCGTTCGCATGAAAGGCCGCGTGCGCTTATGTCCGTATTATTTTTGCGGGGATGGCGAGACGAAACTGGGCGGCGTGCTGGCCACGGTTTGTCCGGCGGACAAAAAACTCCTGCACGGGATGGGCGACGCGATTTTGGCGCCGGTGGCGGCGGCTTAAACCGGCGTCTTCAATCCCTCGGCACGCGCTATTTTGCGCTGGTTGGCGTCGAAGGTGAGGAATTGCTCGGCGCCGAGTTGCAGGGCGGTCGCCACGTGAAGAAGGTCGGCCAACCGGTGTCCGTCCGACTCCGTGTGCTTCGCGCTGAGGATTTCGGCCAAATTGTGCACCTCGGACCAATCTACTGGCACAACGCCGATGACGCCCGCCGCCAAGTCGACGCGCAGGTCGCGCAGCATAGCCTCGCCTTCGGGTTTGCTGAAGCCTTTCGTGCGGTCTCTTGTGTGCAAAAAGATCTGCAGACGCACGCTCTGCCGGAACTCGAAAAGGAGCAGGGTGGAGACGGGTAGCGGCTTGGGAGCCGCGGCGAAGAGAACGTCGGCCCCGCGGGAAAAGGCCTGCTCGCGGTAAATCGAGCAGAGAAAGGAGGTGTCGGGAAACGCCTTCAACCTTCCTCACCCTCAAGTTCGTCGGCGCGCATGCGTGCGACTTCCTCGGCGGTGAAGCAGCGGTCGCCCCAGATTTTTTTTCGCCGGGCGGCGAAATCCGGCATCACAGGTTCAGCCTTCTTGCCACGGGGAGGCTTGCGCAGTTCGGCGATGGCTTCGCCACGTTTACGGATCTCGACCGTCTCGCCCTCGGCCAGCCAAGCTTCGAGGCGGGAGAAGTTGTTGCGCAGGTCGCGCACCGTGGCGGTTTTCATGTGGACAAATTATGTCCACATCTGGGGCGGGTCAAGTCCGCCTGGTCTGCCCGGTGCTCAGGGCACCCAGCCGGGCAGCGCCGCGGCCTGCTTGATCCAAACGGTTAGTTGGTCTTTGTCGAACCCGTCCTTCTCGTAAATGTCGACCCAGCGGGCCTTGCCGCTTTTCGGCGTTCCGCCGGGCGGGATGGGATCAAGGGCGCGGCCTTGGAAGAAGGTGACTTTGACGTATTTGGTCAGGCAATGGAGGCCAAGGAACCAGCCTTGTCCGGGCAAGCGGTAGAAGGGTGAGTTCCAACGCACCGCTTTTTCGGCGCCGGGCACGATATCGCTGATGAGCGCGTCGAATTGCCGGCCGATGTCGCGCTTCCAACCAGGCATGGCCGCAATGTAAGCCTGCACC
>JBBECM010000089.1:0-15248 GCA_040881855.1 Chthoniobacterales bacterium
TTCCGCTTTCGACTCGTTGAGGCTGGCCGAGAGTGTGTCCTTCTGGCTGCTCAATTCCGCGATTTCTTGCTTCCTTGTCTCGCCGTCCTTCTGCGCGGCGGCCAATTCCTGCTGCTTGAGGGCCAACTGCGAGGTGGCGGTATCCATCTCCATGCTGGCCTCCGAGAGTTTGCCGCGGTTGAGAAATCCGAGAGCGGCCGCTCCGAGAGAAAAAATTGCCGCGGCGATGAGAAGAATTTTGGTCATGGAAGGGGACGACGGATTGCAGCTTGATGGACCGTTAGCCTAAGCAGCGGGCGCGGTTTCGGACAAGCTGTTTGTCAGCCGCGGGGTTTTTGTTGCACGCCACGCCGGTTGCCATGGCGCTACCTTGTGTCTAAGCTGACGGCGCTCCGGGGGCCGCGGAGGTCCGACCGACGAACCCCGCCAGGGCAGGAATGCAGCAACGGTAGTCTGCTCGACCCTGCCGCGGTTTCCCGGCGCACTTCCGATGGCCGTCCGGCGACCGGTTTCCATGCCTGCTTACCTCAAAATCCCCGTCTATCTGGTCGCAGTGCTGGCCGCCGGGGGACTGGTTGCGCCATGGGTTTTCTGGGGCGGGCAGGCACTGGCCGCGGCGGGGTTGACCGATTGGCTGGCCAAGTTTCCTTTTCACCGCGTGCTCTCGCGCAGCGTGCAAGTCAGTGCCTTGGTTCTGCTTTGGCCCGCGTTGAGGTGGATCGGGTTGCGGCGGGTCAAGGATCTCGGTTTGCAGCGCAACCCCTCGGCCGTCCGCGATCTGGTCGCCGGTCTGGTCCTGGCCGTCGGCATCGTGGCTTTGCTGGGATGCTTCTACCTTGTTGCCGGGTGGTTTGTCCTCCGGCCTGATCCGGAATGGGGCAAACTCGGACGCATTGTTCTCACCGCCGCCGCGGTGGGTGGGATCGAAGAAATTATTTTCCGCGGCGTGGTCCTCGGTCTTTGCCTCTGGTCGCTCCGTCCCACGGCGGCCATCGCGGTTTCCTCGCTGCTTTTTGCCGTGGTGCATTTTCTCAAGCCCGCCCGTTCCGCGTTGCGGGCCGGGGAGGTGAATGCGTGGAGTGGATGGACGGAGCTGCTCAGCTTCACGGCGGCCTGGCCCGACCCTGCGGTGTTGGTGGCGGGGCTGGCCAGCTTGCTCGTCGCGGGTTGGATCCTCGGTGCCGCCACCGTGAAGACCCGTTCGCTTTGGTTGCCGGTCGGTCTCCACGCCGGATGGGTTTTCGCCCAGCAGACCTCGCAAACCTTTCTTCGTCCCGCCCCGGAGGAAATCTCCGCCCTCTGGCCGTGGGTCGGCCCGAACCTCGTGAGCGGCGCCGTGCCGACCGGCCTGCTGCCGCTCGCCGCGCTCGGCTTTACCGCCGTGCTGGTCTCGCTCTATTTGCGCCATGTTTTCCGCCCGGTGGCGACACGCTTGGGTTGAGGCGGCCTCCGGCCTGCTTTACCCGCCGCACTGCGCGGGTTGCCGCAAGGCCGTGAGTGGACGCTTGGCCGGACTCTGCCGCGACTGCCGCCGCGGCCGTATCCGGCTGGACGGCCCGCGTTGCATGGTCTGCGGTCAGCCCTACGGAGGTGCCGTCCCGGGCACCTTCCGCTGCATGAACTGCGGCGACCGCGAGCTGGCCTTCGAGTTTGCCACGGCCGCCTACCGCAGCCGCGGCGTGGTGCGGGACCTCATCCACCGTTTCAAATACCACCGGAAGTTGCATCTCCGGCATCTGCTCGCGCGCATGCTGTGCGAGGGATTTCGCGATGGACGGGTCAACGCGGACCCGCCGGACGCACTGGTCCCGGTGCCTTTGCATCCGGCCCGGCGGCGGGAGCGCGAATTCAACCAAGCCGAAGTGCTGGCCGCCCTGGCCGGGGCGCGTCTCGGTTTGCCGGTCATCGACGGCCTGCGCCGGTCGCGTTACACGCTCACGCAGACCCACTTTCACCGCGAGGAGCGGTTCGGAAATCTGGAGGGCGCGTTCGTGGCGCGGCGCGCCGCGGTGGCGGGCCGCCGGCTCGCGCTGGTCGACGATGTGCTGACCACCGGCTCCACGGCCGACGCGTGCGCCCGCGAGTTGCGGGAGGCGGGGGCCTCCGCGGTGGTTGTCATCACCGTGGCCCGCGGATAGAAAGGGGCCCATGGGAATCTTCCAAAAACCGGTCCTCAAGATACGGCCGAGGGCGAAGAGCAACGTGCCCGAGGGTCTGTGGACCAAATGTCCGGAGGCGCAGGGCGGATGCGGCGAGGTCGTGACCAAAACCGAACTCGAGCAGAACCTGCAAGTCTGCCCGAAGTGCCAGCACCACATGACGCTCGGTGCCGCGGAGCGGATCCGCAGCCTCGCCGATCCGGATACCTTCAAGGAGCGCGATGCCGGCCTGCTTTCGGTCGACACGCTCCGCTTCCGCGGCGTGGCCACTTACCAGGAGCGCCTGGAAACCTACCGGCAGAAAACGGGCCTGGAGGATGCCGTCATCACGGGAGACGCCAAGATCGGCGGACATGACACTGCTCTCGCCGGGATGGACTTCAACTTCATCGCCGCGACGATGGGCTCCGTGGTGGGCGAAAAAATCACGCGGACGATCGAACGCGCGACGAAAAACAAATGGCCGGTGGTCATCGTCTCCGCGTCGGGAGGCGCGCGCATGTATGAAGGCATGCTCAGCCTCATGCAGATGGCCAAAACGAGCGGCGCCCTCGCGCGCCATGCGCAGGCCAAGCTGCCCTACATCTCCATCCTGACCAACCCGACCACGGCCGGGGTCATGGCCAGCTACGCTTCGCTCGGCGACCTGATCATCGCCGAGCCGAAATGCATGATCGGCTTCGCCGGCCCGCGCGTCATCCGCGAGACCACGCACCAGGAATTGCCCAAAGGTTTCCAGACCGCGGAATTCCTGCAGGACCACGGTCTGGTCGACATGATCGTTTCGCGGCACCGCCTGCGCGACGTGCTTTCGCAACTGCTCGGTTTCCTCGACCGCAAGAAGTGAACTACCGCGACGCGCTCGCGTGGCTCTACGGGACGCAGACCTTCGGCGTGAAGCTGGGGTTGGATAACACGAGACGTCTGCTCGGGGCGGTCGGTGATCCGCAAGCGCGGCTGAAATTCCTCCATGTGGCCGGCACGAACGGCAAGGGCAGCACGTGTGCCATGATGGATGCCATCCTGCGCGCTGCCGGGCACCGCACCGCGCTCTACACGTCGCCGCACCTCATTGACTTTCGCGAGCGTATCCGTCTCGACGGACAGATGATCCCCGAAGATGCCGCGGCCGCGGGACTCACGCTGCTGCGGGAAGCGGCGGAGGCCTGGGATCACGCGCCGACTTTTTTCGAGCTGGCGACCGTCCTCGCCCCCTGGTGGTTCGCGCGCGAGGGCGCGGAATATGTGGTGTGGGAAACCGGCATGGGCGGACGGCTCGACGCGACCAATGCGGTCACCCCGCTGGTCTCGGTCATCACTCCGATCGGCATGGACCACCAACAGTGGCTGGGCGACACGCTGGCCCGGATCGCCGGTGAAAAGGCCGGCATCCTCAAAGCTGGCGTCCCCGCGGTTTCCGCCCCGCAACCGGAGGAAGCCGGCGCCGTGCTCCGCGCGACCGCGCGGGGACTGGGAGCAACGGTCGACTTTGTCGCCGGGCCATGGACCGCCGGCCCGCTTGGCTTGTCCGGATCCCACCAACGTTGGAACGCCGCGCTGGCCTGTGCCGCGTTGCGTGCCGCCGGCGTGCCTCTCGATACCAAGACGGAGAGCCGCGGCTTGCGCGACGTGGTCTGGCCGGGACGGTTCCAGCGTGTGACCGACGAATTTGTCATCGATGGCGCGCACAATCCCGAAGCCGTCGAGACCTTGGTGGCCACCTGGCGCGAGGTTTTCGGCGAGGGCAAGGCCGCGTTGGTGTTCGGTGCCCTGGGCGACAAGGACTCCACGCGTCTGCTCCGCGCTTTGCGCTCCATTGCCGACGGGGTCTGGTTGGTTCCGGTCAACAATGTGCGCGGTATGGCGACCGGGGAACTTCGTCCGATGGCCGAGTCAGCCGAATTCACGCTGATTCGCGAAAGCACTGTGGCGGCAGCTTTGGCTGCGGCCCGGGCTTCCGGCTGCCCTGTCCTCGTGGCCGGATCGCTCTTTCTCGCCGGAGAGGTCCTGGCCTTGCTGCAAGGCGTTGCGAAGTCTGCTGGATCATCGCAGTGAACCCGTCGTGACGCCCCGGTGCTTTGCCCGAGGAGAAATTGCGGCGGGCATCGTCCGTCGCTCGATGCGGCAAACCGATCAGCGCAGTGCCGCGATTTCCGCGGCGCGGTCTTTGGCCCGGAAGACCGAGGTGCCCGCGACGATCACATCGGCCCCGGCCTCGCGGCACCGGCGGGCGGTGTCGACATTGATCCCGCCGTCCACCGTGATACGGAAATCGAGATCCCGCGTGGCCCGCAACTCCGCTGCCGCGCGGATTTTCGGCAGCATGTCGTCCATGAAAGGCTGCCCGCCGAAGCCGGGTTCCACCGTCATGACCAGCAGGATGTCGAATTGCCCGAGATACGGCCCGACCGATCCGACCGGGGTGTGCGGGTTGATGGCCAAGCCCGCTTTTTTGCCGGCGGCACGGATGCGGCGCAAAGTTTCCGGCACATCGGCCTCGGCTTCGAGATGGATGTCCACCGCGTGCGCCACCGGCAGGTAGCGGTCGAGGTAGCGGTCGGGGTTGGTGATCATCAGATGGACATCGAGCGGCAAATCCGTGTTCCGCGACACCGCCTCGACAAAGGCCGAGCCGAACGAGATGTTGTCCACGAAATGACCGTCCATCACGTCGCAGTGGATCCAGTCCGCGCCGGCCCGCGTCACCGCGGCCACTTCCTCCCCGAGGCGGGCGAAATCGCAGGCCAGGACGGACGGGGCAACGAGCGTCTTCATGCGGGGAGGCTACGGTGAGCGCGGACGAAATCCAAGGATTCGACTGGCAGCCGGACGTTTTCTACATGCAGTCGGCTTTGCGTTGCGCGCAGAAAGCGGCCAAGGCCGAGGAGGTGCCCATCGGGGCGGTCATCGTGCGCAACGGCGAGATCATCGGCCGCGCTTGGAACCAGGTCGAAATGCTCAAGGACGCCACGGCGCACGCCGAGATGCTGGCCATCACGCAGGCCGAGGCGGCGGTTGGCGATTGGCGGCTCAACGAGTGCGACCTCTATGTGACCAAAGAACCTTGCCCCATGTGCGCGGGGGCCATCGTGCTCTCGCGTCTGCGGCGCGTGGTCTTCGGGTGTCCCGACGCCAAAGGCGGCGCGGCCGGCGGATGGATCAATCTCCTGCAGAGCGATGCGCTCAACCACCGCTGCGAAGTCACGGGCGGAGTCCTCGGCGAGGAATCGGCCGCGTTGCTGCGTCAGTTCTTCGGCAGGAAACGCGCGCCGATGGCCGAGAGCTGAGCGATGGTCAGCGGCTGCGCGCCGCGGGTCATGGCGTGGATCTGCCGCTGGTTGATGTCGTCGATCTGCGGGCGCACGTAGGCACCGAGGTCCCGGGCCGGCTGCGCCGGCGGAGCGGCGCGGTTTTTGCGCCACGCTTCGATCCAGGCCCACTGGATGCGGCGCGAGGCTTCCATTTCGTTGGCGAAGAAGCGGCGCACCGTGTCCGGGTTGAGCCCCTGCTGCTGCCCCGCGGCGATGACCGTCTGGAGCACCGCGGTCTCGCGCACGGGGTCGTAGACCGGCACATTCCGCGAATGTTTATACCAGGCGATGTCCGGGGAGAGGGCCAGGCGTTGCTCGGCGAGGGACGACAATTGACCCTGCGGTCCGGCACAACCGGCGAGCAGGGCGAGGGCGGGAAGGAGTGCGAGGCGGAGTCTCATGCGAAATCATTCTCCAGCACGGCGTCGTTCAATTGGGACATGGGGAACGCTGTCCGATGAGCAGCGGGAAGACGCCGATGTTGTGTTGAGCGGCTCGAGGGCTGCTCCGGCGGACTTCACGGCGTAGGCTTTGATCGTGCTCACGGTGCGGATTCTAACCACCACCCGCCTCGCGTCGAGTCTGCTCAGACAATCAGCATGCAGTCCCCGTAGCTGAAGAACCTGTATTTTTCAGCAATCGCTTCCGCGTAAGCTCGCCGTATCAGGCCGGTGCCCGCAAAAGCGCAGACCAGGACGAAGAGTGTCGATTTCGGAAGGTGAAAATTGGTCAGCAACGCGCCGGTGTGGGCGAAGGCGAAGCCCGGACGGATGAAAAGCTCGGTGCGCCCTTCGCCGCCGGTCACCGGCCCCGGCGGCAGGGATTCGAGTACGCGCAGGCTCGTCGTGCCGACCGCGATGATGCGCCGCGCCGCGTTGATGGCCGCAGCCGCCGGCGCCGTGAGCACGTAGTCCTCCCCGTGCATGCGGTGCTCCTCGAGATTTTCCGTGCGCACCGGCAGGAAAGTTCCGGGACCGACATGCAGGGTGACAAAGGTGTGCGGCAACGCGGCAAGAATCCCGGTGGTGAAATGCAAGCCCGCCGTCGGGGCGGCGACCGATCCCGCCGCTCTCGCGTAGACCGTCTGGTATCGCACGCGGTCTTCCTCGTCATCCTCGCGCCCCAAGTAGGGCGGGATGGGCATGTGTCCGCGCGTCTCGAAATCCGGCTCCGGATCGAACCGGACGAGGCGTGTGCCGTCCGCTGCATCGACACCCTCGATGTGCGCATTTGTCCCGGCGATGGCGATGGTTGCTCCGGGCAGAGTGCGCTTGCCCGGACGGGCGAAAGCGCGCCACCGGCCGTCGGGCAACTTTTCAAAGACGAGGATTTCGGTTTTCCCGTCGTCGGTGAGCAGACGCGCCGGGATGACGCGCGAGTCGTTGAGCACGAGGAGGTCATCCGGACGGACAAATTCCGGCAAATTGCGGAACCGGCGATGGGTCACGGTGCCGGCCGCGCGGTCGACCACCATCATGCGCGAGGCGGCGCGGTCGGGCAGGGGACGCGTGGCGATCAGCCCGCGCGGCAACTCGAAGTCGTAATCGGTCAAGCGTGCGCTCACACCCGGTCCCGGTCCTTCACCCGTTCGAGTCCGGCATGCCGCGCGGCCACAGCCAGCAGGTCGGCCAACCGGCGCTTGAGGCGCCGGGCCCGCACCACGAGAAAAACGAGGAACACCGCGTAGGCGGCGCCCGTCCACCATGGAACCCCGCCACCCTGGAATTGCTGGTAGGCCAGGGCCGAGAGGGCGAGGAAGTTGACCAGCAAGTTGGCCCCGCCCATGCGCAGGCGCAGCGCCACGCGGGTCAGGCATTTCGGACCGCCGTGGTATTCGGTCACGGTGCGCAGCCGTACGAGCCACCAGAAGCTCCCGTAAATCTGCACGTCCCAGTCGTTCCAGCCCGTGTCGAGCGAGTAGCTCCAGCCTTCGTCCTCGAGCAGTTTGGTCGCCTCGGCCAGCAGACGTTCGCGCCCGTGGCCCTCTTCGTTCCAGAACTCGAAACGCCCGGTGCCGCCCTCGTGGCGGACTTTGTCCAGTTCCTGCTCGGGCGTGCGGATGACGCGTTCCGGCGTGCGTTTGTGTTTCAGCCAAGTGAAATACCGGCTCCAGCCGCGCACCAGCGGCTGGGTGAAGGCGAGGAAGGTGACGAGCAACCGCGCGCGCACCGAATCGAATTGCGGTTCCAGCCGGGCGTGCAGCATGTATGACAAAGCCACGAGGAATGTCCCGCCGAACATCAGGTAAGGAACGATGCGCAGGTCGGGGAAACCGATGGAGAGCAGGAAGACGAACGCGGTCAGCATGACCCACTCGAGGCTCGCAAGGTAGTTTGCCACTTCCGAACGCGGTGTCGGGTAGATGCTCTGGAAAAGCCCCTCGCCGAAAACGCCGTGGTAAATGAGCGGCCGGTTGATCAGCCAGGTGAAGCGCGGCGCACCGTAGATTTGCCCTTTCCATTTGGCCGTGCCGGTCGGACCGAAAAACACGAGGTGCTTGAAGCGCAGCATCGACTCCGCCTCGCCGTAGCCCTCCTGCTGCTTGCGGAAAGCGCCGAGGGTGAAGCGCCGGTAGTGCCAGACGATGGCCGCGGGGCTGAAGGCGATGACCTGGCCGCTCTGCTGCAGCCGCCAGCAGAAGTCGACGTCGTCCCCCGCCTTGCGGTAGTCCGGATCGAACCCGCCGATCGAGTCGAAAGCCCAGCGGTGGAATGCCATGTTGCAGCCCGGGATGTGCTCGGCCACCACGTCGGTCAAGAGCACATGGCTCGGCCCGCCGGGCGCCGCGGCCACGCAAGCCTGGATCCAATCCTGCGCGGGCGGCGAGATGTTCGGCCCGCCCACGCCCGCGTAGTCACCCGAGGTCAGCGTGCCCACGAGATAATAAAGCCAGTCCGGATCCGCCATGCAGTCGCTGTCGGTGTAGGCGAGGATCCCGCCGGTGGCTGCGGCCGCGCCGGCGTTGCGCGCGTAGCTCAGGCCCATGTTTGCCTGGCGGAGGCTGACAAAATCCGGCCGCCGTTCGCGCCCCGCGCGCGCTTTCTCCCACGCGGCGACGACCTCCGGTGTGTCGTCCTTCGAGCCGTCATCGACGAACACGATCTCGTAGTCCGGGTAATCGACGCGGTCCAGCGCCTCGAGGCAGTCGCGCAGGGTTTTGGCGCCGTTGTAGGAGCAGACGATGACCGACACGCGCGGGTATCGGTCCAGCGGCACGCGTTCGGCCAGCGGTTTGTCGCCGGCCAAAAGCTGCTGCACGGCGGCGTAAGCTTTCTTCGGTTGGCGTTCGCGCGTGACCAGACCGAAAGCCCAGTCGAGGATTTCCTGGCCGCCGCGGAACCATTCGTCGGTCCACGCGTAGATGATCGTCCCGGCCAGACCGCCCCGCACCACGCTCTCAATGTGCCAGGAGAGCATGCCGGCCTGCTCGTCCTCGCTGTGGCGGATGGTGTCCATGCCGAACTCGCCGAGGACAAGCGGGCGGTCCTCCGCGAGGTTTTGCAACCGCGCGAGGTAACGGTCGAAGTCGTCTTGCCGGTGCAGGTAGACGTTGAAGGTGAAAAAGTCCGCGTTCTGCGGGAGCAGGTATTCGGTCGGCGGGAAACTCGCGTAGGAATAGAGGACATCCGGATCCGCGCGCTTGGCCAGATAGATGAGATGCTCGACGAATTCAGTCACGCGGGCCGGACCGAGCCAGCGGACCATGTGGCTGGGGATTTCGTTGCCGACGAGATAACCGAACACCGCCGGGTGTCCGCGGTTGGTCCGGACCGCCTCGACCACCGTTTTCTCCACCCCGCGCCGCGTCTGGCGCTGGTTGAGGAATTCGACGTGCTCGGCCCACGGGATCGAAATGAGGCAACGGATCCCGTGTTCCGCGCAGGCGTCGAGGAACCACTTGGGCGGCACGTAGTAAACGCGCGCGAGGTTCAACCCCGCCTCGCGCATCATGGCCAGATCGGCGCGCGCTTTTTCCGGCGTGCCGAAATGCTCCCCCCCGGCGTCCGGTGCGAACGGACCGTAGGTCACGCCTTTGACGAAAAACTTGCGGTCGCCTTCGCGGAAAAATTTTGCCTGGACTCGGACCGGTGCGGTGAAACTCACGCCGTTTCAGCTAGGCGAAGCGTGACCTCTTGTCGAGAGGATCGCGGGATTGACCGCCCGCGCGGGTGGCGTCAGGTTGGACCGGAAATGAACATCGCCATCGCGCTGGCCCAATTCATCATGCTCGCGCTCGCCGCCATGGCCTCCCATATCCTGGTCAATTCCGGGTCCGTCCCCGCACCGCCGGTCAGTTGGTCCGACACGGTCGCCACGTTCGTGGCCAACCAAGGCCTCTGGCTGCTGGTCATCCCCGCCGTCTGGTTGCTTTTGGCCGGATGGTCCGAAAAAGCGAAAAGCCCGCTCGCCCCGCTGGCTCAACCCCTCGGCGCGGGTATTGCCGTGGCGATCCTCGCGGTGATCGTGCTCGTGCTGGTCTTTTGATGTAACTGAAAGTGGCACGGGCATCTTGCCCGAGATACCCGGCATTCATCGGCAGGATGCCGATGCCACTTCGTCAATCATCCCTTCAGCCCCGCGCTGATCAGCACGGCCGGAGATGACGGTGCGGTCGGCGCCCCGCCCGCGGGTTCGATCGAAACGGCGAAGCCTTGCATCGAATCGAGCGCGTCGCCCGGTTGCACGAAGTGCCGCGCCAACCCGCGGCGCAACGGCAGTTCGCCGCAATCGTGCACCTTGCCCCCCGCGCAAACCGCCCAAACGCGGTAATGGTGCGTCGGAGGCAACTCGGGCAGTCCCGCCGCCTGCACATACCAGCCGCGTTGGCCGCTATCCCACAAGACGCCGGCCTTGACCTCTGCGTATTGGCCGTAGCCTTCGAGCGGCATGTTGAGCTCTTGCGGATTTTGGCGCGCGTCGCGGACAACGACCGACTCTTTTTGCCGCGTGGTGGCCGCGGCGCCGACCAGGGCGAGCAGGACAACAGCTGCCGCTGCAGCCCACGCGGTGGGGCCGAAAGGCCGCGAGGCCTCCACCCTGTTTGGACCGGAGGCGCCGCCGAAGACGCGATCCATCACGCGCTGGCGCAGCGCCTCGGGCGCCTCGGCGGGAGCATCGGCCAGCGAGAGCCGGGCGGCCACTGCGGAAAGTTCATCGCGCAACCGGGAGGCACTGGCGTTTTCCGCGCGGACGCGCTCCCACGCGGCGGCATCGTCGCCGTCGAGCGCGCCGAGCGCGTCGAGGCAGGCCAGTTCTTCCATGTGGTCGCGGTTCATATTTGCGGGCCGAGTAATTCTTTCAGTTTCATCAGGCCTCGGCGGGCGCGGGCTTTGACTGTGCCGAGCGGTTCGCCCAGGCGGTCGGCAATTTCGCTCTGGGTGAAACCCCGGAAGAAAGCCAATTCGATGACTTTTCTCTGTTCTGGCGACAGGCGCCCCACGGCTTCCCGCAGAATCTGGCTTTTTTCTCCGGCATCTACCCCAGATAACGCCTCCCTCATCCCCGCGGATTCATCGGCCACCGTCTCCTTCCCGAAATCGTCCCTCAGGCGGGTGCGCCGCTGGATGGCGCGGATGCGGTCGATCGAGCGGTTGCGGGTCAGGGTGAGGGCCCAGGTCAGCGGCTTGCCCTTGGCCGGATCGTAGAGCTTCGCCTTGTCCCAGATCTGGATGAAAACGTCCTGCACCACGTCCTGCGCGTCGGCATCTTCCTTCAAAAACTTCATTGCCGTGGCGTAAAGGATGTTCTTGTAGCGGTCGTAGAGCTGCTCGAATGCCGCCCGCTCGCGCTTGGCCACGCGCGCCAGCAGATCCAGTTCGATGGCGCGATCGTCTTGCTCCGGTGGTTGGCTCATGCGGCGTGGCGCAGCGCTTGGGCGACCACCCCGACCGTGCGGACAATATCCTCGTCCGTGTGCGCCGTGCTGATAAATCCCGTCTCGAACTGCGAGGGGGGAAAATACACACCATGCTCCAGACAGTAATGGAAAAATTTGGCAAACTTCGCGGTGTCCGATTTTTTCGCCTCCTCCGCATTCCGCACCGGACCCCCGGTGAAGAAGAGGCTGAACATGCTCCCCGCGCGCTGGAAGGTGCCGCCGGATAGCGCCACGTCCTCCCGCAAGCCGTCTTCCAGTTGCCGTCCGAGCTCTTCGAGCCGCGTCCATGCCGCCGTCCGCTCGAGTTCGCGCAACTGGGCCAGCCCCGCCGCCATGGCCAACGGGTTCCCCGACAATGTGCCCGCCTGATAGACCGGACCCTCGGGCGCGAGTTGATCCATCACGTCGGCCCGCCCGCCGAAGGCTCCGACCGGCAAGCCGCCGCCGATCACTTTGCCCATCGCGGTGAGGTCGGGCCGGAGGCCCGTCAATTCCTGCACGCCGCCCTTGGCCAGACGGAATCCCGTCATCACCTCGTCGAAAACAAGCAACACCCCGTGCGCCGTGCAGAGTTCGCGCATTTTGGCCAGATAGCCCGGCCGGGGCGGGATCAGCCCGGCATTGGCCGGCACCGGTTCGACCATGACCGCCGCGATCGCCCCGCCCTGGCGCGCGAAGGTCGCCTCGAGCGCCGCCGCGTCGTTGAAAGGCAAGGTGATGGTCAGCGCCGCGAGATCCGCCGGCACGCCCGCACTGTCCGGCATCCCGTGGGTCAGCGCCCCGCTGCCCGCCCGCACCAGCAGCGAATCGACATGCCCGTGGTAGCAGCCGTCGAACTTGACGATCTTGTCCCGGCCGGTGAAACCGCGGGCCAGCCGCACGCAAGACATCGTCGCTTCGGTGCCGCTGTTGACCATGCGCACCTTTTCCACCGACGGCACCCAGGAGCAGATCAGTTCCGCCATTTCCACTTCGAGCGGATTGGGGATGCCGTAGCTCAAGCCGCGTCCCGCCGCCGCGCGCACCGCTTCGACCACCACGGCCGGCGCGTGACCGAGAATGGCCGGGCCCCACGTGCCGACGTAATCGATGTATTCCCTGCCGTCCACATCGCGGATCCGTGCCCCCGCCGCATGGTCCACAAAAAACGGCTCGCCGCCGACCGAGCGGAAAGCGCGCACCGGCGAGTTGACCCCGCCGGGGATGTGCCGACGTGCCGCGGCGAAGAGTTCGCGGGAGCGCGGACGCGTGGTCATGGTCTGTGATGCCGCAGCAGTCAAAGCGTGCGCAGGAAGCCCACCGCGTCCTCGACCGTCGGACTTTTCGCCGTGCGCACGTAAAACCCCGAGGTGACCACCCCGATCTGCAGGCTCAGGTCGAGCGGGGCCCCGAGCATGCGGCCGACGCAAAAGCCCGCGTTGAAGTGGTCCCCGGCGCCCGTGGTGATCATCGGTTTCTC
The DNA here is from genome assembly GCA_040881855.1 of Chthoniobacterales bacterium. GTDB lineage: Bacteria > Verrucomicrobiota > Verrucomicrobiia > Chthoniobacterales > JACTMZ01 > JACTMZ01. The sequence continues at coordinate 12,808 of JBBECM010000089.1, forward strand.
GACAAACGGTCCCTCCACCGCCGCGCTGCCCACGGCATCGGCCGCCGCGGCGAAGGAGACCGGGTGGATGACGACCGTTTCCACCCCGAGCTTTTCGCGGATCTTGGCGGCGTGCGCGGCCACCGCTTCGTGGGTTTCCTCGCACGGCGCGAAACCCAGCACTTCGCCGATCTGCCGCCCTTCCTGCAGGTTGAGGCCGAGAATGACTTTGGCCTGCTTCTGGAAGCGCGCGATGAGGCCGACCGCTTGGGCAGTGTCCTCCCGCGTCCGCTTGGCCGGGTCGGCCAGATCGAAGAAAATCCAACGCGGCTCGGCGACCAGCGGCATCACTTTCCCGAGGAGTTCCTCGAAAATGCGTGTCATACCGGTCAGCATCGTCCAATTGACCAGCGCGATGAGCGACGAGTCGTTGAAAAGTTTGACCAGACGTTCGAGCGGGATGTGCTCGAGGAGGATGTCCCAGTTCACATCGCGCAGGCTGAGGTGCTGGCCGAACATCAGCTTCCCGTCGTCGAACTCGATGGCGTCCGTGTAGCCGGGTTCGGCCAGCGAAATCACCTCGGCCCGCGCGGCTAACTCGGCAAAGACCGCGTGGATATTCGGTGCACCGAGGTTGCCCACATAGGTCACGGGCGAACCGTAGGCGCCGAGCGCGTTGGCCATGATCGGACCGTTGCCGCCGAGTTTGACCATCTGCGGCACCGTCTCGAAGTTCGCGCTCAGCCCGGCGGCGCCGCCGATCCTCCGGCCGAATTCGGCCATGCCCCCCATGCGGGTGTAGCTCTCGGCGCTCTCCCGCGTGGCGACCACGTGCAGGATGGTGTCCACAAAGCCGTCCAGACCGACCAGGCTGGGGGACTTCAGCAGGATGTCCGCGCGTGAAGAAAGAAAGTCGGCCGTTTGCCCGGCCAGAGATGCATTGCCCATCGACCATGCAGGATAGAACCGCGACTCCGACCAACGCACGCGATTTCGGTTGCCGTAAAAAGAGCTTTCGCCGCCGCACGCTCTGCGCTTTATTCGGAACTTCGGTGAGGAGTCTTAGCTCAATTGGTTAGAGCGCTGCCCTGTCACGGCAGAGGTTGCGGGTTCGAGTCCCGTAGACTCCGTTTTCTTTCCGCGCGGGAAATTTCCCGCCGCACCTCTCCGCCCAACTCCGGCCAGCGGTCGCTCCCGCCGGGCCCCACCAAGCCCCGCCCGCCCTCGCGCCAAGGTGGACCTGATCGGTCGGTCGCAAAAAACATTCATTTCATTCGTTTTTGCTTGAATAAATCTCACTTCCAGCGTTTATTACGGCATTAGTTTCCCCGCGGTTCCATCCCGCGGCCATCCAGCATGCACCGGAGCGCCGGCCAAACTTCACGTCTTGACCAAGGGCGGCAGCCTGCCCGGAAAACGCCCCCCCCGCTCCGCCCCGCCACAGCCCTGCGGGCAGGTGGCCCGTCCGCCATGACCCCGTTCCAAGAGCAAGCCGTCGCCTTGTTTGTCCGCGCCGCCAGCGCGCTCTCCCTCCCGCGCTCGGTCGGTCAGGTCTACGGTCTGCTTTTCGCCACGCCGCAACCGTTGAACCTCGATGAGATCATGGGCCTGCTCGGGTCCAGTCGCGGCGGCACCTTCGAGGGGCTCAAATGGCTGCGGCAAACCGGAGCGATCGAGCGCGTCTTCCTGCCCGGCGTGCGCAAAGAGCACTTCCGGGCCGAACTCAACCTCCGCCGCCTGGCCAACGGTTTCCTCCGCCTCCGCATCGAGCCGCATCTTGAAAACGTCAACGGCCACCTCGACACCCTGCGGGACGCGATGGACAGCGAGGGCCCCGAGGCCGAATTCCAAACCACCCGCCTCGGCAAACTCGAAACCTGGCACCGCCTCCTCAACGACCTCCTCCCCGTGATCAAAGAAGTCGCCGCGGAGTAGCGCTCTTTCTTGATACTGAAAACCGAACACTGAAAACTGCTAACGCTGCTTTTGTATGAAAAAACTCCTCGTCACCGGTTCCTCCGGCCTCATCGGGTCGGAAGTTTGTCTCCATTTCGCCGGCCTCGGCTGGGAAATCCACGGCCTCGACAACAACCAGCGTGCCGTTTTCTTCGGACCGCAAGGCGACACCCGCTGGAACCAGGAACGCCTGGCCAAGCTGATCAAGAACTTCCACCACCACGAACTCGACATCCGCGATCGCCAAGGCGTCCTCGATCTCATCGCCACGCTCAAGCCCGATGCCATCGTCCACACCGCCGCGCAACCCAGCCACGATCGCGCCGCCGCCATCCCGTTCGATGACTTTGACACCAACGCCGTCGGCACCTTGAACCTGCTTGAAGCCGTCCGCCGCACCTGCCCCGAATCGCCCTTCGCCCACATGTCGACCAACAAGGTCTACGGCGACCGTCCGAACTTGATCAAACTCAAGGAACTCGCCACCCGCTGGGACTATGACGATC
>JBBECM010000090.1:0-2332 GCA_040881855.1 Chthoniobacterales bacterium
TTTGCGCCGCTATCGGCCTTGTCGGGGCAGCGGCTTCGAGCCCGGCAGCACCGATCAGCCTGCAAAACCCCTCCTTCGATGCCATTTTCCAGACCTACAAAGGCGGGTCTCCAGGGACGGTTTCGCTCGCCTCGGTGTCCCTCAGCGCCGGGGGTTACTGCTCGGCTAATTTTGGCGACGGGATATTTATGACAGGCGTCGGCTTCACCTCGGTGTGGTCCGATGAATCGAGGGAAACGGGAACGCTCCATGTCAGCACTTACTTCGGGGCCGCCGCCGGCTGGCGGGGGACCGGGGCGCGCGACGCCGTAGGCTACCAGGCTCTGGGCTTGAATTACCTGGAGCTAAAGCCCGGCTCCAGCACGGCCGATTTTTCCGGTTTCACCGTCGGCGATTCTGTTGTTGATCAGCCCACCGGAGCGACGATCCAGGCCGACACGCTCTACACATTGAGTTACCTGCTGGGCACTCGCAACGCGACCCCGCCGCGCATCGCCGCTTACCTCCAAGGGACGTCGCTACGCTTGACGCCGGAGGCGGCCAGCAACCCCGCTCCGGGAAACGGAAACTGGGCCGCGCACACGCTCGTCTTTGATACCAGCCGGGCCGCCAATAGCCCGTTGGTCGGCCAACCGCTCACCGTGGGCTTCAGCGGGGGGGCCGGCACCAGCATTCTTTTTGATGACGTGACTCTGGCTGCGTCTCCCATCCCCGATCCAACCACCCTCGCTCCAACCATCACGCGTGTCGCCCCGGCAACCGGGTCAACCGCAGGCGGTATGCGGGTAACCATAAGCGGCGCCCACTTTCTTCCCGGCGTCACCGTGAGGTTTGGCAACGAACTCGCCACCGGGATCACCCGGATTGATTCCACCCGCCTGTCCGTGCTTACTCCCGCTGGCTCGCTGGGCGCAACAGATGTCATAGCCCTCAATGCCAATGCCCTGACCGGCGCTTTATCCGGCGGGTATCGCTATGTGCCGCCCGCGCCACCCCTGCCGCCGCAGATGCGGGGCATCAGCACCTCCGACACCCTTTTGCAGGCGGATCTTTTTGCATTGCTCGCCCAGACGGATGCGAATGTCATCCGGCTCGGCTTCAGCGTCGATTCCCCAAATCCCAGGCCACCCACGACGCAAGATCCCCTCGCGCCTTATACCGCCAATCTGGCCACACTCGAGGCCGCCCTGCCGCTCGCCCGGGCGGCGGGCCTGAAAATTGTGCTCTGTGCCGCCGAAACCTATGGCTGGAGTCCTACTTTGTTTCAGGGAAGCGCCTCCGAGTTGGCCATTTATCGGGAGCATCTGGCCACTTTTTGGACGGCCATCGCCCAGCGCTACCTGCATGAACCGGCGATTGTTGCCTACGACCTCCTGAATGAGCCGGCCACAGACTATTTCTCCCAAGGAGCCTGGTATCACAACGTGCTGCCGGCGGCGATCGCCGCGGTCCGCAGGGTGAACCCGAGTATCTGGCTGATGGTCGAGTCGGAGTATTGGGGCCAAGCTGGAAACTTTGCTGACATGCCACTGATCAACGACCCATACGTGATCTACAGCTTTCACATGTATGCCCCGGCGAGTTTTACCAACCAAGGGATCTTGAACTACATCGGTTACACTGCGACCTACCCGGGACCTAACTCGGTCTTTGGAACGTCCCCTTATACTTTTTGGAACAAAGAGACACTGCGCGCGGCGATGCAGACGGAAATCAACTTCTCGCTCGCCCACCCGGACCAACGCATGATGGTGGGAGAGTTTGGAGCGCTCCGGTGGGCGGACGGTGCGGATCGCTGGATCAACGACTGTATCGAGCTGTTTGAGGAGTACGGTTGGGATTGGTGCAACCACTCGCCTTCGGGCTGGAACGGCTACAATGTCACCTACTCGCCCGACCGGGAGAACTGGCAGACCACAGCGCCCGACGGCGGCGTGCGGGGCGCTGCTTGGCGGGTGCTGCATGCAGGCTTCCATCTCAATGCACAGGACGAATACGGCATACCAAACGGCTGGAAATCCCGGCACTTCGGCGCCGTAACGGCGCCCAACGCCGGGGCCCTCGATGATTGGGATGAGGACGGAATGAACAATCTGGAGGAGTATCGAGCCGGAACGATTCCCACGAGCGCCGCTTCGCGCTTTCAAATCGTCGATTTTCGAGCGCGGGACGGCGGCAACGACAGACTCCAGTGGTCGAGTGCGGAAGGAAAACGATACACCATCCAGACATCGACCAATCTGGCGGAAGGATTTGCCGATTCCGGAGCCCAGCAGATCATCGCGACCCCACCGCTGAATACCCACGTGATCCCAGCCGACGCCGCTCCAAG
>JBBECM010000091.1:0-2302 GCA_040881855.1 Chthoniobacterales bacterium
GGAGGTCGCGGTCGGGTTTGACCAGGAACGAACTGAAGCTGCTCTGGCTCAGTTCTACTTGCTGGCCTTGGGTATTGGTGATGAGACCGAACTTGAGGTCGACATTGGTCAGTTGGGAGAAGGTTTCCTCGTGTCCGGACAGCGGCTGCGAACTCATGGCGAGGAGGCGCTCCTCGTTTTCGGTCAGGGTGTGTGGTCGGAAGCGGCGGAGACGCTCGAGCACATTGCGCCACGGGACGAGCTCGGGTGAGGTGGCGAGTGCGGCAAAGCGGTTGTCGGGAACGGCCATCAGCTCGGGGCTGAGGAACGAGCATTTTTCCACGATGTCGGTGTGGAGATTTTGCAAGCGGGCTTCGCGTTCGAGGAATGCGGGGTCGGAGGCGTTCTCGCTGACGCGCAGGCTGGCGTAGGTGCCGAGTCGTTCGAGGGGTTGGTCGATGCTCTTTTCGCATTCGAGCGCGGCGAGGAGGGAAGCGGGGGACTCGGCGAGCTTGCCGCGGAATCGGGTGATCTGCGGGTAGCGTTGCTGCAGGTCGGCGAACTCCTTTTCCCACGCGGCGTCGTCGGTGTAGAGGTGGGTGAGATCCCAACGGTCGGACTCGGGGATTTCGCCGCGGGTGGGGACGCGTTGGATGGCGGCTTCGGCGGATCGGGATGACATGGAGGTTGATTTTGGGCGGCCTAGCCGGAACCATGCATTTTAACCACGGATTACACGGATTTCACGGATGGGTTTCAGAGTAAATATTGCGGAGGCAAAGACTAGAAAAAGGTCGCCGAAAGGTGAGGTGTTCCGACCTTTTCTTCCTCTCCTGCTTTCTCTGTCATTCGTGCCATCGGTGTAATCAGTGGTCAAAACCTTCTGAATAGTTCCGGCTCAGAATTCCGAGCAATTGAAAACGATGCGGTAGCCGCAGGTCGCGCTGCGGCAGACGACTTTGCATTTTTCGGAAATGAGCGCGGCGCCGCAGACGGGACAGACGGTGTCGGGGTCGTCGTTGGCGGAGGAGTCGGGCGTGCTGATGGCGCGCAGGGCGGCGGCGAGGGTGCGGACAACTTCCGGGTCGTGGGCGGCGGAGATACTGGCACGCAGTCGCGAGGTGCCTTGGGGCACGGTGGGCGGGCGGATGGCGGGCACGTGGAAGCCCAACTGGGCGATCTGTTCGGAGGCGCGGAGGGTTTCGTCTTCGGCGCCGATGATCACGGGATGGATGGCGGCGGGCGGGACGGGATCGAAGAGTGCGGCGAGTTCGCGGAGTTTGGCCCGGCGGCGGTCGCCTTCGGAGCTAGCGCTGATTTCCAGCGCGGCGGAGGCGGCGGCCGCGGAGGCGGCGGGTGCGGCGGTGGAAAAGATGAAGCTGCGGGCGCGGTTGATGAGGAAATCAATGAGGGCGCGGGAACCGGCGATGTAGCCGCCGGAGCTGGCGAGGGCTTTGCCCAGAGTGCCCATCTGCACTTCGATGCGGTTGGAGAGACCGAGTTGGTCGGCCAGTCCGCGTCCGCTGCGTCCGAGGACGCCGGTGGCGTGGGCTTCGTCGAGGAGGACGACCGCGCCGTATCGGTCTTTGAGCTCGACAATTTCGCGCAGCGGCGCGAGGTCGCCGTCCATGCTGAAGACCGATTCGGTGACGATGTAGATGCGGGCTTGCGCATATTTCTCGCGTGCCCACTTGAGGTGATGTTCGAGATGGTCTGTGTCGTTGTGATGGAACGGACGGAGCGTGGCTCCGCTCAGGCGTGCACCATCGACGAGGCAGGCATGTGATAGTTTATCGAGAAGGATGACGTCGTCTTTTGTGGCGAGGGCCTGCAGGGCGCCGGTGCTGGCGGCGTAGCCGTTGGCGAAGACCAGGGCGGCGGAGGTGTTTTTGAAGGAGGCGAGTTTTTCCTCAAGGTCGTGGTGCGGGGTTTGTGTTCCGGTCATGAGGCGCGAGGCGCCGGCGCCGGCGCCGAATTGGCGCGTTGCTTCGAGCGCGGCGGCGACGACTTGCGGGTGCGCGGCGAGTCCGAGGTAATCGTTGGAGGCGAAATTGTGCAGGGTGCGGCCGTTGAAGCGGACGAGCGGTCCGGTGGGCAGTGCGGAGACGCGGAGCCGGCGGCGGAGATGGCGCGCGTCGAGGTCGGCGAGGGATTTCTGCAGGTGGTCTTCGAGCATGGTGGGCGGGGATTTTTAACCGCAAAGGGCGCAGAGTCCACAGAGGAGAGGATTGGCCGGGCGGGAGGCTTATGATGGATGGATCTATCCATGGCTGTCCGGTTTTAACTACCACAGCCACAGTTGGTTAGGATCGTGGGTATTCAT
>JBBECM010000092.1:0-3695 GCA_040881855.1 Chthoniobacterales bacterium
GCAGGTAGAGCTGCACACCCTCAATTTGCTCAAGCGTGCCTCGGCGCGCGACTGGGCGGCGGTCGAGTCGATGATGGCGCCGGACTACCGCGATGCCTGGAATGCGGACCGCGCCGCGGCCATCGGGGAAGCGCGGCAGTTGTTCAGTCATTTCTTCGCATTGCAGATCACCGCGCTGGAACCGTTGCAGGTCACAGACCAGGGCGAGGCATGGCAAGCCGCGGGACCAGTCGGCATTTTCGGTTCCGGGACCGCCGTGGCCCACGCCGTGATGGATGAGGTCCGCGAGGTGGAGGGCCCGTTCGTCTTCCGCTGGGGCAAGAGCGGGTCATGGCCGTGGCAGTGGTCGCTCGCCGGCACCGGGCACGAGGGGCTGGCCGCGAAATACGGGGGGCATCGTCGCGAGTCGGAAGGTAGAAGCGGCGTCCCTGCCGCGGATTGAGGACGGTCAAGCGGCAGGACGCCGCTTCTACTTTTTAGCCGTGACCATTGCCGCGAGCAGATCGGCGGTCTTTTCGAAGCCGAGCAGGCCGGTGTTGAGCACGGCGCCGTAGAGAAGCGGGTCTTCGATGTCGCGCTCGAAATTGGTCTTCACGTAGCGGCGACGTCCCTCGTCGTGTTCGTGCAGGTATTTGCCGGCGGATTTTTCGTCGAGGCCGAAGCGTTTTATCAGGTGGGCGAGGCGAATGTTTTCCGGTGCGACGAGACGGACGTGGATACCGCCCTTGAGCTTGGCCGTCACGATGTTGCCTCCGCGTCCCACCATGATGCAGCGCCCGAGGCGGGCCAGCTTGAGGATGGTGTCGCTCGTGTGGTGGAAGATGGTCCACATCGACGGATGCAGTCCGAGCAATTCCCCGACAATCGCTTTGATCGTGGTGTCTTTGTCTTCCTCGACCAGTTTGGCGATTTCCTGCGGGAGATCCTGGTCGGCGAGGACCCGGTCGATGAGGTTTTTGTCGAAAACCGTCCAAGGCTGGGCGCCTGGCGCGTCCTGCGCGTTCAATTTCGCGGCGAGCAGACTAGCGACGGTCTCGGCGCCGGCACCGGCCTGGCGGGACACGGTGACAAATGGCAAGTGGCCGGGCGCCCCGAGGGGACTGCGGTCTTTCTGGCTGACAAAGTAAGCGCGGTATTTGGCGAAATAATCGGTCTCCGACATGGCAACAGTCTAACAGACGGCGAAGCGGGTTCGGAAGGAGGGAATTTGTGTGCTGCGGGATGTAGCGGCGTCGCCGCCGCGACCGGTAGTTTTCCTAACGACCGTCGCCGGGGACGGCATCGCTACAGGAGGTGGATCGCGCCGTCCCGGCGCGATGAGCCGAGAGGGTTTAGGCCGGAACAGGCGCGAGGCCACCGAGGAGGGGGCCGTCGTTCTTTTTGTCTCCGGCGGGAGCCGCGGGGGCCGCTTCGGCCGGAACGGGTGGCGGCGGGGGATCGCGGTGCGGCGGATTTTTCATTTCGCCGAATTCGATCAAGTCGCGGATTTGCGAACCGTCGAGGGTCTCCCACTCGAGGAGGGCTTTGGCGATGAGGTCGAGGTGTGCACGGCGCTCGGTGAGCAGCTTGGTGGCGCGGGCGTAGGCTTCGTCGATGAGCAACTTCACTTCGGCATCGATGGCTTGCGCGGTCGACTCGCTGTAGTCGCGCATGCGGCTGAAGTCGCGGGCGAGGAAGAGGTGCTCGTCGCCTTCGCCGTATTCGATCATGCCCAGCTTGTCGCTCATGCCCCACTGGCAGACCATTTTGCGGACGATGCCCGTGGCCTGCTTGATGTCGCCGCGCGCTCCGCTGGTCACGTCTCCGAAGACGATGTCCTCGGCCACGCGACCGCCCATGATGACGACGAGCTGGTCGAGCAATTCCTTGCGCCGCGTGTTGTATTTGTCCTCCTCGGGCAGCCACATGGTCGAGCCGAGGGACGGTCCGCGCGGGATGATGGTCACCTTGTGCAGCGGGGCAGTGTGCTCGAGCAATTCGAGAAGCAGGGCGTGGCCGGCCTCGTGGTAGGCCGTGACTTCTTTTTCTTTTTCGCTGATGGCCATGCTGCGGCGCTCTTTGCCCCAGCGCACTTTGTCGCGGGCTTCCTCGAGTTCGCGGGTGCTGATCGCTTTGAGACCTTTGCGCGCGGCGAGGAGGGCGGCTTCGTTGATCACGTTGGCCAGCTCGGCGCCGGAATAACCGGGCGTGCCGCGGGCGATGACGGCGAGGTCGACGGAGTCGGCCACCTTCACTTTCTTGATGTGGACCCGGAGGATTTCTTCGCGGCCGCGCACGTCGGGCAGGTTGACCGTCACTTGCCGGTCGAAACGGCCGGGGCGGAGGAGGGCCGGGTCGAGGACGTCGGGGCGGTTGGTCGCGGCGATGATGATGACACCATCCTGCGCGTCGAAGCCGTCCATCTCGACAAGGAGGGCGTTGAGCGTCTGCTCGCGTTCGTCATGACCGCCGCCCATGCCGTGTCCGCGGTGGCGCCCGACGGCGTCGATTTCATCGATGAAAATGAGGCACGGCGCGCTCTTGCGTCCTTGTTCGAACATGTCGCGCACCCGCGAGGCGCCGACCCCGACGAACATTTCGACGAAGTCTGATCCGCTGATCGAAAAGAAAGGAACATCGGCTTCGCCGGCGATGGCGCGGGCGAGGAGGGTTTTGCCCGTGCCCGGGGCACCGACCATGAGAACGCCCTTGGGGAGGCGTCCGCCGAGTTTCTGGAATTTTTTCGGGTCCTTGAGGAAGTCGACGAGTTCGGAAACTTCTTCCTTGGCCTCCTCGACCCCGGCCACGTCCTTGAAGGTGATTTTGTTTTTGTCCCGCGCCATCATGCGCGCTTTGCTTTTGCCGAAGTTGAAGGCACCGCGTCCGGCCATCTTCAGTTGCGAGCGGAAGATGAAATAAAGGATGACGAGAAAGAGCAGGATGGGGAGGAAGCCGATGAGGGTGGTGGCGAGCAGATTCGACTCCGCGCGCACGGCCGGCGTGATCCCGGCGCCGGCCAGCTGCTTTTCCAGGGCTTCGCCATTGAAGGGCATGAAGACCAGGGTGCGGAACTCGATGAGACGTTCCTCGGGTTCGATGGCCGGCGGAACGGTGACCATCTTGCGGTAGAAGCCGGAAATGGTCTGCGTGTTGCGGCCTTCCTCGACGACCAACTCGACCGGGCGCTCGGCCGTGCTAACGATTTTGCCTTCGGCCAGGAGAGTCGAGAATTTCGGGTAGGTCAGCTCGTCGATCTGGGCGAGGTTGCCGCCGCGGAAAATGAAGGCGCTGCCGATCAGGGCGAAAGCCACGGCGAAAAGGAGGAGTCCCCGCCAGTTGAACTGCGGGTCGGGGTCGGTTCCGCCGGGACGGCGGCCTTCGGGTTTGTTGCTATTGTTCGCGGACACGGATGTGTAAAACTAAACTTAAGCATGCCATGGGGAAAGAGCAAATGAATGGCCGCCGGGCCCTGGCCGTCTCGGTCCATGATGTCAGTCCGCTGAGCCGCGAGGCTTCGGACCGGATGCTGGCCGATCTGGCGGGGGCCGGGGTGGGGGCGACTTCTTTGTTGGTCGTCCCCGACCATCACCATCGGGCGGATATCAACCGGGATCCGTCTTTTCTGGCCTGGCTGCGGGACAAGCAGTCGGCCGGCCACGAAATCGTGCTGCACGGGTTCTATCACTTGCGTGCGCCGCGCGGGGGCGCCACCCCGG
>JBBECM010000092.1:3705-14720 GCA_040881855.1 Chthoniobacterales bacterium
GACAGCGCGGCGCGGCGCTTGGTCACGCAACATTACACCGCGGGGGAGGGGGAATTTTACGATTTGGGTTACGAGGAGGCGCGGGGGCGGATGGAAGACGGACGCGAGATGCTGACCGGCGCCGGGCTCGAGATTGTCGGGTTCATCGCGCCGGCCTGGCTGCTGGGCGAGGAAGCCGGGCAAGCGGCGCGGAATCTCGGCTTGGCCTACACCACGCGGCTCGGCGGCGTCCTCGACTTGCGTTCGGGCGAATGGACGCGTTCGCAATCGCTGGTCTACAGTCCGCGCAGCGCCTGGCGCCGGCAAACGAGCTTGGTCTGGAATGCTTTTCTCGCCGCGCGTTTGCGCAAGAATCCACTGGCGCGGCTGGGGCTGCATCCGCCGGATTGGAATTATCCGGCGATCAAAGCGCAGGCGCTGCGTCTGGCCCGCCAGCTGGCTGCGGGGCGGCAGGTGATCCGTTACCGCGATTGGGTCGGAGCGTAAGTGGAAGAATGACCGCAGAGGACGCGCTGTGGCGGTCAGGTCCTGCTCAATTCGAGCATGCGCCGGATCGGGGCTTCGGCGCGGGCCCGGAGGTCTTCGGGGATGAGGATCTGCGGTGACAAATCGCGCAGGCAGTCGCGGAGTTTCTCCAGCGTGTTCATCTTCATGTAGCGGCAGTCGGCGCAGGCGCAATGGTCGGTGGGCCCTGGGATGAAAGTCTTGTCCGGAATTTCGCGCCGGAGGCGGTGGAGCATGCCGGATTCGGTCACGATGATGAAGGCTTCGGCCGGCGAATTTTTGCAGTAGCCGACCATTTTTTCGGTCGAGCAGACCTCGTCGGCCAGAATGCGCACGGCGTGGGTGCACTCGGGGTGAGCCACGACCGGGGCGTCCGGATATTCCGCGCGGATTTTTTCGATGCTTTGGCGGGTGAATTCCACGTGGACGTAGCAGTTGCCCTTCCACAACGTCATAGGGCGCCCGGTCTGCTCCATGACCCACGAGCCGAGGTTCTCGTCGGGCACGAAGAGGATGTTGCGGTCCGGCGGGACGCTTTCGACGATCTTCACCGCGTTGCCGCTGGTGCAGATGACATCGGACAGCGCCTTCACGCCGGCCGAGCAGTTGATGTAGGCGACGACGTAATAATTTTGGTCCGCGTGCTCCCCGAGATAGGCCGCGAGTTTCTCCGGCGGGCACGAATCGCTCAGCGAGCAGCCCGCGTCGAGGTCGGGAATGACCACGGTCTTGCCGGGGTTGACGATTTTGGCCGTCTCGCCCATGAAATGGACTCCGCAGAAGGCGATGACGTCGGCCTCGGTTTCCGCGGCGCGGTAGGCCAGACCGAGCGAGTCGCCGACGTGGTCGGCCACTTCCTGGATGTCCGCCGTCTGGTAGTTGTGCGCGAGGATGACGGCGTTGCGCTCTTTTTTGAGGCGGCGGATTTCGTCGGCCAGGAACATGGTTTTACTATGGCGCCGCGCGAGTCGGGGTGCAATCAGAGCGGGAGCTTCTCCACGTCCTCCGGCGTGCCGACCGAGTGCACGACAGTGCCCTTGCGGATGCGGGCGATCATGCCGGCCAGCGATGTGCCCGGACCGAGTTCGAGAAAGGTGTCGGCGCCGACCGTGTCCAGCAGCGTGGTGACGCAATCGGCCCAGCGCACGCTGTCGGTCACCTGGTCGGCGAGCGTGCGGCGGATGTCGTCCGCTTGGTCCACGATCTTGGCATCGACGTTGCAGACCACGGGGAAGCTTGTCTCGTGAAGCACGGTCCGCACCAGTTCCGCCCCGAGCTGCTCGTAGGCGGGTTGCATGAGGCGCGAGTGGAAAGCGCCGGCCACTTTGAGTTCGACCGTCTTGCGGATGCCGTAGTCCTTGGCCAGACCGACGGCCACGGCCACCTTGGCTGCTTGGCCGGAGACGACGATTTGTCCGGGTGCGTTGATATTGGCCACGTCGACATCGGCGGCGGCGGCGAGGTCGCGCACCACGTTTTCCTCGGCCCCGATCATCGCGGCCATGCCGCCCCGCGTCGCCTCGCAGGCCTCCTGCATGAATTGTCCGCGCCGCGCCACAAGCTTCAGTCCGGTGGCGAAATCGAAGGTGCCGGCCGCGGCATGGGCGGTGAATTCGCCGAGCGACAAGCCGGCGGTGCCGGCCACGGGGAGCTCGCCGCATTTTTCCCGCACGACGGCCCAGGCGGCGAGTCCGTGCACGTAGAGCGCGGGTTGGCAGACCGAGGTTTTGGTCAGTTCCTCCTCAGGCCCCTCCCAGCAAAGTTTGCTCAGCGACCAGCCGAGGATTTCGTCCGCCTGGCGGAAGAGGTCCGCGGCGGCGGGATAGCGCGCGGCCAATTCGCGTCCCATGCCGACGGCTTGGGCGCCCTGGCCCGGAAAAATGAGGGCGATTTTTTTGCTCATAAAAGTCGGCCGAGCCGGACGAGGCGTGCGGCCCGGGTGGCTGCCTCTTCGAGAAGCGGTCCGGCCTGTTGCATGGCGTGTTCGAGGGTCATAGGTTCGTTGGTGATCGGTAAGACGGCGTTGAAATCGCCATCGTCTCCTTTGGTTAGCGGAACCGAGCCGGCGAGGGCAATCACCGGTTTCCCGCAGGCCCGGGCGAGGCGGGCCACGCCGGCGGGAGCTTTGCCTGCCGCGGTTTGCGCGTCGAGTCGTCCTTCGCCGGTCACAACGAGGTCAGCCGCTTGCACGGCGGCGCGCAGGCCGGTCACTTCGGCCACCAGATCGAAGCCGGGGCGGAGTTGGCCGCCGAAAAAAGCCATGATACCGAAGCCGAGTCCGCCGGCCGCCCCGGCGCCCGCCGCCGCGGGATCCGCGGCCGGGAGGTCGCGGCGGGTAATCGAAACAACCGTGGTCAGCACCTCCTCGAGGGTTGCCACATCCCCGGGTGTCGCGCCTTTTTGCGGACCGTAGACGCACGATGCTCCCGCCGGTCCGAGCAAGGGATTGTCCACATCGACCAAACCGGTGAGGACGGGAAATGTCCGGGCCGGAGGTTCGATGCGTGCCAACGCGGCAAGACAGGCGGGCAACGGTTCCAGCGGGCGGCCCGTGGGGTCGAGAAAGCGGAAGCCGGCGGCCGCGGCCATGCCGCACCCGGCATCGTTGGTCGCGCTGCCCCCGAGGGCGACGAAGACGCGCTCGGCCCCGGCTTCCGCGGCGGCGAGGAGCAATTCGCCGAGTCCGGCGGTGGTGGCAGTCAGAGGTTGGCGCTCGCCGGCCGCCAAATCAGCGAGCCCCGCGACCCGCGAACTTTCGATCCAAGCGGTGCGCGTCCGGGGATCCCACAACCAGACGACCTCGCGGACGCGGCCCCGCGCGTCGCGTGCCGGCGTGCGGCGAGGTTGCGCTCCGGTGGCTGGCCCGATGACCTCGAGTGTCCCGTCCCCGCCGTCGGCCACCGGATGGGTGGACGTTTCGCCCGTCCATCCGCTGCGTTGCCACCCGCGTTGCATGGCCTCGGCGGCTTCGCGGGCCGTGAGGGAGCCTTTGAATTTGTCCGGTGCGAAGAGGACCCGCATAGGCTTGAGTTAAGGGCCGCGGGATCGCGGCGGCAAGCGGGAGCACCGGTCGACCGGATGCGTTGCATCTTCACCGCGTCGTTCTCCTTTGTTGAGTGAAGGTGCGGGCGCGGTCTAAATTGCTGCCCGGTGCTCTCCGCTCTGCTCAACTGGTCTTCCGCCGCGCTTTTGGCGGCCGGGCTGGCGGTGTCCCAGATTCTGCTCGGTGGCTGGTGGTATCCGGCGCTGGCCGTGCCGGGCTATTTGCTGGTCGGGGCGTCCGCGGTTTTGGCGGGGCTTTTGTTCTGGCGTCCGCGCGGCGCACCGGCGGCTTGGTGCACGGGATCGGTGCTGCTCTTCGGCGCTTACCTGCTGTGGCGCCAGTCGGCGAGTCCCGACCCCTCTGCCGCGCGGGACGACACGTGGCTCGTGCTCGGCGCGTTGTCCGTTTACCTCACGGCGGCCTGGCAACTGCGCGGCGACGCGTTGCGCTGGCTGGTCCTTGGCACCCTGATCGCGCTGGGTCTCGGGCAGTCCGTGCTGGTTGTGGTGCAGTTTGCCGCGGAGGCACCTTTCCATCCGCTGGCCGACTTGGCCCCGAACCTGCGGTTGCCGCGGGGTGACGGAACGGGGCCGAACCCGGGTTTCGTTTCGGGAACGCTGGCCAGCCGCGGTTCGCTCTCCGCCGTGCTGCAGGCTTCGACCTTTCTGGCCTTGGGCCTGCTGGTGTGGGGCCGGGAGGGCGCGGCGGTCAAACTTCTGCTCCTCTGGGCCACGGCGGCGGGTTTTGCCGGGCTGACGCTGTGTCTTTCGCGCTCCGCTTACGTGGGCGTGGCGGCAGG
This sequence comes from Chthoniobacterales bacterium, assembly GCA_040881855.1. Classification (GTDB taxonomy): domain Bacteria; phylum Verrucomicrobiota; class Verrucomicrobiia; order Chthoniobacterales; family JACTMZ01; genus JACTMZ01. Next base: position 8,052 of record JBBECM010000092.1, read on the forward strand.
TTTGGCCGCGTTTGCGCTGGTCAGCTTCATGGTCGCGGGCCGGGGTGCGGTGGCGCACCGTCTCTGGTTTGCGGCGGGTGCCGTGGTGGCGGTCGCCGTCTCGCTCTTTTTGGCTTTCCCCTTGGCCCTGGAGAGTATCGCGGTGCGCATGCGCCTGGATGCGCTGGGTCTCGATGCTTACCGCGAGTCGCTCTGGTTCATCGTGGTGCCGCCGATGCTCGCGTTGGATCCGTGGTTCGGAGTCGGGGCCAACATGTTCGACCAGTTGTCGCTGCGCTACCGCGGTGCGAGTCTCGCGGGTCGGCCGGTGCACGCGCACAACGACTGGCTGCAGTTGCTCGTGGAATACGGACGCGCCGGTTTCGCCCTCGGGTGCCTGTTTTTTGCCGTGCATTTCGCCGCGGGGTGGCGGACCGCATTGCGCCTGGCCCGCGAGATTCCTGTGGCGGGTTGGTTGCCGCGCAGCACGGAGTTGGGCTTGGTCACCGGATCGATCGCCGTGCTGGCCGCGCAGGGTGCGCATTCGTTTTTCGACTACCGTTTGCATGTGCAGGCCGCGGCGCTGCCGGTGGCGCTGGCTGCCGGCTGGATCGCCGCGGCGCGCACGGGGGGGCTGTCCTCCGGCGGTGCGGAGCGGTGGCCTGCGTGGCTCCTGCCGCTGGGGTTGCTGCCGGCGGTCGCGGGCGGGTTGCTGCTCTGGTCGGTGGGACGCGAGGCGCGCGCCGAGCAGGCGGCTTTCGTGGCGATCAATGCCATGCATCGCGGCGAGCCGGATCGTGCTTGGAAGTTGGTCCGCGAGGAATTGGCGCGCAGTCCGCGGCACCCGCGCTTGCTCGTGGTGGCCGGCGAGTCGGCAGGTCTGTTGGGAAACCGGGCCACCGCGGAAGCCGAACGGTCCGCCTGGTATCGCCAAGCCGCCACGTCCTTCGCCGAGGCCGTGAGCGTCCGGCCGTGGTTGCCTTACGCTTGGCGGGAATTCGCGTTGGCCAGCGACTGGAGCGGCCGCACGGATGTGTCGCTGCCGTGGCACCTGCGGGCGATCGGACGCGAACCGGACCACGCCCGCGGCTACGAATACCTGGCGCTGCATTTTTGGAAGCAAGGGCGCAATGAAGAGGCGGCACGGCTTTTCCGGCTGGCCCAACGGCTGCCGGGGTCTTCCTTGGCGCGCGAGTTTCTTGAACGCATCGAGCGCGAGCGGCAGATGTCGGCGCCGCAGGGCGAAACTTTTTGACAGCCCCGCGGGGCGGGGTCGACGATGAGGGCATGCCTGTCATCCTCGGGAAGCGGCCCCAAACCTTGCCGCTCGCGGTCGCCGGGGTTTGTGCCTTGATACTCGCGGGTTGCCAGTGGGAAGTCAGCGAGGTCCCGCTGCCGCGGCCCGATCCGACGCCGTCGCCGTCACCGACGCCTGAGGTCCAGTTTGCCGAATCAAGCCGGGTTGCCACCTCGGCGAGTGAGGTCACGCTGGAGGAGCAGGTTGCGGTGGCTAATGCGGACTTGGTGACCTCGGCCACCTCCGCGGCGGTCGGGGAAGCGACTGCTTTCGAAAGGGCGACCCGTCGCCTGGCTGTCGCGCCGGTTTCGTCCGCCGGTGATTGGGCGACGGCGCGCGAATCGCTCGCCGCGGCCAAGCGCGCTTACCGGAAGACCGAGGCGGCCATTTTTTACGTCGATCCCGAATCTCCGGACGAACTTGCGGCCCAGCCCGATCCCTTCGGGGCCGCGGCCGCTGCCCTTGATGCCAGCCATGCTTTCGCCGAGGTCGACCGGCGTCTGGCCAAGCTGGGGCGTTTGACGGCCGGCGCGACCGGAGGGGATGTGCTCGGGGAAGTCATCGAGACTTTGTCCGAGTTGGCGGCTTGGTCCGGCCGGCTGCGGACCGATCTGCAGTCCCTGGCCGACGCGTGGGACCCTGCCGCGGCGGCGGGGTTCCGGGAGAAGTATTTTCTGGCCTCCCCGGAGCATGCCGTGGCCCGCATTTTCCAGGGCCTGCTGGCGCAATCCGGGGATGTCTTGCCGCGGCGATTGGTGGACCGAGCGCTTGCGCCGGCCGAAGTGAGCGGACGCACGGACGCGCTGCAAGATCTCTATCTCGGCATCACGGAGGAGTATCCGGAAGGCCGCGGACCGCATGATCTGGTTTTCGCCGTCGCGCCGGCGCAGGCCATGGCAACCTACGGGGCGATCGCGCAGGCGGTTGCCTGGGCCGAGGCCCTCGCGCTCGCGCCCGGCAATAGCGACGCGCGCCGCCAGTTGCAGGCCGCACTGGAACAAGCGACGAGGCAACTCGAGCTGGCGGCCTCCGCGTTGGGCATCCGCATCGTCGATGGGCCGGAGTAAGTCATAGGGCTTGACCGGCAGCGCTGGCGCTGGCCCATGCCCATTGGAAATTGTAGCCGCCGAGCCAACCGGTCACATCGACGACCTCGCCGATGAAAAACAGTCCGGGCACCTCGCGGGCCTCCATCGTTTTCGAGGAAAGGTCGCGCGTGTCCACGCCGCCGAGGGTCACCTCCGCTTTCGGGTAGCCCTCGGTGCCGGTCAAATCCACCGGCCAGCGGTGGAGCAGGCCTTTGACTTCCTCGCGCTCGCGGGCGGTCCATTGCGCGACCGGTTTATCCGGCGTGTGGCGCGAGCACCAGGCCTCGGCAAAGCGTTTGGGCCAGACCGCGGACAATTGCGCCAGCGCGGGGCCGCGTCCGGCCGCGGGGATTTCCGCCCCGTCCGCCAGCAAATCGAAGGCCAGCGTCTCCCCCTCGCGCCAGTAGTTGGAAATTTGCAGGATGGCGGGGCCGCTGAAGCCGCGGTGGGTGAAGAGCAGTGCTTCATCGAAGACCGCGCCCCCGTGGCGGACGCGCACCGGCAGCGAAACACCGCTCAAGGAACCGAACGCCGTGCGGTCGTGCTGGTCGAAGGTCAGCGGCACGAGGCCGGGGCGGAGATCGGTCAAGCGCAGACCGAATTGCCGGGCAAGGCGGTAGCCGAGGTCGCTCGCGCCGAGTTTCGCGAAGGACAGTCCGCCGGTGGCCACGACGAGCGTGGTGGCGGTGAATTCTCCCGCGCTGGTGCGCACGCGGAACGGACCGGGTCCGGTCACCTCCTCGACCTGCACGCCGCAGCGGACCACGACATGTGCGCGGGCGCATTCGGCGAGGAGCAGATCGATGATTTCCCGCGATCGCGTGTTGCAGAAGAGCTGCCCGAGTTTTTTCTCGTGCCAGGCGATGCCGCGGTTTTCGACCAGCGCAAGGAAATCGGCCGGCGTGTAGCGGGCCAACGCAGAGCGGCAGAAGTCGCGGTTGGAAGAAAGGTAGTTTTCCGGCGAGGCGTGGAGGTTGGTGAAGTTGCAACGGCCGCCGCCCGAGATGGTGATTTTTTTCCCCACCCGGTCGTTGTGCTCGAGGACGAGCACCCGGCGTCCCCGTCCGCCCGCCGTGGCGGCGCAGAAAAGCCCGGCGGCTCCCGCGCCGAGAACGATGACATCGTGGTGCCTCATGGACCGGCCGGAATTCTCGCCGTCGCGGCGGCGGCTGGCGATGCATTTGAAGACACTTTGGTCCGGGCACGCGGTGTGCTACGCTCCGCGTCGGCATGACAAAAAAAAAGCAGACCAAGGCCGGCAAGAAAGCAACCAGACCGGTGCCGACCCGCACGCCGTGGGCCGGGGTGCGCGGCTCGAAGATCCACGGCCGCGGCATGTTCGCGTCCAAGGCGATTCCCAAAGGAACGCGCGTCATCGAATACCGAGGCGAGCGTATGACCAAAGCCGAGGGCTGGCGACGCGAGCTGGCGCGGCAGGAGCGGGGAGCCCGCGGCGGCGACGGCTGCATTTACATTTTCGAGCTGAATACCAAAGTCGATATTGACGGCAGCGTGCTCTGGAACACGGCGCGCTACATCAACCATTCGTGTGATCCGAACTGCGAGTCGCAGGTCGTGCGCGGTCATGTCTGGATCGTGGCCATCCGCGACATCGCGCCCGGCGAGGAATTGTCTTACGACTACTATTACGACTACGCCCACTACCATGAACATCCTTGCCGCTGCGGGGCGGACAACTGCGCCGGCTACATCGTCAAGGCGCCCGTGCGGTGGCGCGTGCGCCACGCGGCCTCACGCTTGAAGAAGAAAAAGACCCGCCGCCGCGCCGCTTAGGGCTTTGCCAAAGCCGCGGTCACCGCCTGCTCCAGCCGGTTGCGCGGCGAGGGATCGGCGAGCTTCCCGTCCTTGCCCAACAGCCACATGGTGGGCACGGACTGGATTTTGAAGCGCTGGGCGAGTTCGTTGTCCCAGCCCTTGCCGTCGAAGAACTGCGGCCAGGTCATTTTGTTTTCCGCGGTGAATTTTTCGAGGGCGCCTTTGTCGCTGTCGAGCGAGATGCCGACGATTTCGAAGCCGCGGTTTTTGAATTTTTCGTAGGTTTCCACGAGTTGCGGCACTTCCTCCACGCAGGGCGGGCACCAGGTGGCCCAGAAGTCGACGAGCACGACTTTGCCGCGGAGGTCGGCGAGGTCGAGCTTCCGGCCGTCGACCGTGGTGAAGGAAAGCTCGAGCGGTTGGGCCCGCATCTCCATGAGGTCCAGCCCGCTCTTGGCGGCTTGCGCGATGTCCGGGTCCTTGTCCCCGGCTACTTCCTCGTAAATGGTACGCGCCGCGGCGGCGTCGAAATTCTCCAGGCCTTGGGCCTCCGTCAGCCGGAGCGCAGGACGGCGGGCGTCGTCGGGATGCGTTTCGAGAAACTTGGCGATGGCCGTGCTCAGTTCGCGCGCCGAGGCTTCGGTGCGCACGCGGTCGAACTCGACCGAGGCGATCTGCAGGAGGACCAGACCCGCGTCGGCCCGGATGTTGAGCGGAGCCTCCTTGTCGTCGGCGATGGCGCGCAGTTCCTTGCTCTGGGCGGCGAGGTCGGGATCGCGGTCCTGCAGCATGGCCAGCGAGTTGCCAATCTGCATGAGCGCCATGCGCGCTTCCCAACGGTTCGGGCTTTGCGGGTAGTCGCGCACGAAGGCCTCGAAGTGCCCGAGTTGCGAGGCGAGGCGTTCCCCGAGCAACTTCTTCCCGTCCGCCTCGTTCTCCGGCAAGTCGGCGGTGAGTTGCGCGGCCTCGTTCTGCAGGTTTTCCCAGGCCGCGGCTTCGTCCGGCTGGGCGCGCAGGACACCGGCCCCCAGCGCGAGGGACAGGAGAAAGACGGGGAGAAGTTTCATCGCGGATCAGTTTCCGCGTTGCCTTGTCCGCTGGCAAGTTCCCGCAAGCGGTCCGCGGCGCGCCGCACTGTCTCGGGCGAGAGTGCGTCAAGCCGTCCGTCCGGCGCCCGCAAGACGCGCACTTGGTTGTGCGGCGGCGCCCAGACACCCGGGTCGGTCGGCCCGAAGAGCAACAACGCGGGCGTGCCGACGGCGGCCGCGAGATGGCTGATCCCCGTGTCATGGCCGAGGTAGAGCGAGCCGCCCCCCAGCGCCGCGGCCAGTTCCGGCAACGGCCGGTTTTCCAGGTAGCGGACGCGGTCGGCGGCTCCGAGATCGCGCAGCATTCCCAAGGCGGCCGCATCCGCTTCCCCGCCGACGATGGCAAGTTGCAACCCCGGGTCATCCTCCAGCCAGCGGGCGGCGAGGGTGCGCCAGTTGGCCGGCGCCCAGTTTTTCGCCGCACTGCCGGATCCGGGGTGGAGGAAAACGGCCGGCCGCGCGGGGCGGTCGGGCGCGATGCCGAGGCGCACGGCCCGGGCGGACAACGGGACACCCAGCTCCGCCAACGGCACCGCCAACTGGTCGATGGCATGGGCCCCGCCGCCCGCGCGATGCGGACCCTCGACCAAGCGGCGCACGCCGGCGGCGCGCAGGTTTTCCGCGAAGAATCCGTCCGGGTCGTAAAGATAGCTTATGACAAGGTCGAATGACGCGAAATAGACGCGCAATGCGGGGTCGGTCGCGCCGCCGCTCGTGAAGAAGCCGGCGAGCGGTCCGTATTCGATCGAGCGCACGCCGTCGACCAGTCCGCCGGCCCGGGCGAGCGCGGCGATCCCGGGGTAGGCGAGGACCTCGAGGTGTGCATCCGGTTCGGCCTCGCGCAGCGCGGCCAGGACCGGGAGCGTGAGGAGGAAATCACCGAGGGCGCCACCCCGGATGACGAGCGCGCGGCGGAAGGCCGGATCGGACACTCTTCAATAGCCCCGCATGGCACCCATCTGGCTGCCGAGGGCGCCGCCGCCCTCCCATTTGGCCGGGCGGTTCCACGGAATGGTGCTCAGTCCGCGCTGCGAAGCCTCGCTCGGCGGCGGTGTGATCGCCTCGCAGGCGGTCAACCCGGCCGCGGCGAGGGCGAGAAACAAAAACCGCGTCAGCATGGCGGATCAGTCCCGCTGGGCCTGATAAATCACGGTGTCACCCGGCATCACGCTCAACCCTCGCGGGACGGTGCGGACGAGGATGTCGGCGATCGAGGTCGAGGGTTCGACCGAAGTGACGCGCACTTTGCCCAGTAGCTGGCCTCCGCGTTGCACGAGCATTTCCGCGTTGGGCACGACGCCTTGCCGGTCGCCGAGGCTGAGCACGACGAAATTCCAGGATTGGTTGACCGCAAGGATGGTGCCTTGCAGGCCTTGGCGCATGACGGAACCGCGGCGGTCTTGATCCTTGCGCTGGAGTTGCGCGATCTGGGCTTGGAGGG